>DIKC01000066.1 GCA_002421565.1 Desulfobulbaceae bacterium UBA5628
AGTGCCATAAATGGGGGGTGAGCAAGGCCATGATCAGGATCGCCAGATGCAAGCCCACCGCCAGCCCCAACGACAGCAGCGGACGATGAAATAAAATGGGGTCGGACACCATTTTCATGCTCACTACCGTTTGTTCGGCGGCTGGGTGATCATGCCGAGCTTATCGAAGCCGGCCTCCTTGATGTCCGCCATCACCGCCACCACCAGCCCGTAGGCCACCGCCTGGTCGGCCTTGAGCAGCACCTGCCGGTCGGTGCCCTGGGCCGCCAAGGCGGTCAGTTGCTGGCGGAGCAGGGCCTGGTTGCCCTTGATCTTGTCGAAGTAAATGTCGCCCTTTTTGTCGATGGTGATAATCACCGGGGTTTCGCTCTGGCGCAGGGGGCGGGCGGTGGTTTCCGGCAGATCGACATCCACCCCCTGGGTCATCATCGGGGCGGTGATCATGAAGATGATCNNTCAACAGCACCAGCATGACGTCCACCAAGGGGGTGACGTTGATGTCGGAGACCAGGCGGCGGCCCTTCCCGTTGTTGGTTTCAAAAGCCATGCGGATAAGATCCCGGGCGGTTTAAGCCGAAGGTTGGCGGGTGATGAAATCCCGTTCGATCAAGTTGAGAAAGTCGGTGGCAAAACCGTGCATCCGGCTTTCCACCTCGGCCAGCCGGTTGGCGTAGTGATTGTAGAAAATAACCGCCGGAATCGCCACCGCCAGGCCGGCGGCGGTGACCACCAGGGCCTCGGAAACCCCCGGCGCCACTACCGCTAGGGAGGCGGAGCCGCGCAGGCCGATTTCATGGAAGGAGGTCATAATCCCCCAGACCGTGCCGAAGAGGCCGATAAAAGGGGTGGCGCTGCCGGTGGTGGCGAGGAAGGGGAGGGCGTGGCCGAGGCGGGCCAGTTCCTGGCGTTCAGCCTTATTGACCGCCCGTTTAAGCGGTTCCATCCCGGCCAGCCGCTGGTCCAGGGTGGCGTCGGCGGCATGATGGCCCTTGCCCAGCTTTTGCAGTTCGTGGTAGGCGGTTTTGAAGATCATCGCCTCCGGGCTGGTGTCCGCTTCCTTGGCCGCCTTGTGGGCCTCGGCCAAGTCGCGGCATTTCCAGAACGATTCCAGAAAGGTTTCCGATTCCTGCCGCACCCGGCGAAAGAGGAAATGTTTCTGGAAGATGATGAACCAGGAGTAAAGGGAAAAGGCGAGGAGCAGCAGCATGACCCCTTTTACGGTCAGGCCGGCGCTTAAAAACATGGTGATGACGTTAAGTTCCACTGCCGGATAATCCTTGCTTAAGCGGGTTGATGAACGGATGGCGCGGGCTGAACCGGCCGGATGCAAAATCCGCCGTATTGTACCTGATTCCGTGGCAAAGTCAATGTGAGCGGCATTCGCTCCCGTTTCATTTCCAAAGGTTCTCGTCCACGGCTTCAAAACCGGCGATAGCTTGCTCGAATTCAGCAGCCTCACGCTCATTCCAGGTGCCTGCCAGGTGGTTAAGGTCGTCGTGCAGCACCCCTCTTTTTTTCTTTTCCAGCCCGAGCGCTTCCCTGATAATGCCGAGCAGCACGGTATTGACGCTGCTGTTTTCCTTTTTTGCCCGCGCTTTAAGGGTTCCGGCAATCTGTTCGTCAATGCCGCGCAAGGTTAAGGTTGGCATGGCGTCTCCCCCTCTCAAGTTTTATTGACTAGCAGCAATCCGCTGATGCTATTGAAATGTTGGTCATAAGTGGCCAGAGCCAGACCATGCTGCATGGCCGAGGCGGCCAACCATAAATCATTGGTTGGGATTGGACGGCCGCGCTGTTTTAACTCAGCGAAAATTTGGGCGTAAAATTCGGCTGTGGTATCGTCGATTAACAGAAAATCAACCCGAGGCGAATCGAGAAAAGCGTCCAGTTCTTCCCGGTTGCCCCGTTCTTTGTCGCCACAGCGGAAACCTGCCAGCAATTCACCGAGGACGATAGTGTTGACCGCGATGTAATCAGCTCTCTGGATGGTCAGGACGGCGGCATCATTTCCTTTCTTGAAGGCAACGTAAAAGTTTGTATCTACAATAATTCTTTTCATCTATTCCCCGCCCCCACGCGGCAATGAAGTCTTTTGTTGCTTGCATTATGCTAGCATGTTTTTTGAGAACAAGCAAGAGCGGTTGCCATGCGCGAGACGTGACGCGATTATTCGGGATTGGGGTAGCTGCAAGGGGTTCCTTGGTAAGTGGTGAAACGGAGGGTGCTGCCCAAGGAATCGACATAAGCGGGGGCGAGCGGGATTTTGCCGCCGCCGCCGGGTGCGTCCAGGGCAAAGGTGGGGGTGGCGAGGCCGGAGGTGTGGCCGATCAGGCTCTTCATGATCGCCAGGCCGGTTTCCACCGGGGTGCGAAAATGGTCGGTGCCTTGGGTGAGATCGGCCTGAAAAAGATAGTAGGGCTTGACCCTGATCCGCACAAGACCGCGCATCAGTTCGCGGATTACCGCCGGGTTGTCGTTGACCCCCTTGAGCAGCACGGTCTGGTTGCCCAGAGGGATGCCGGCGTCGGCCAGGCGGGCGCAGGCCTGGGCCGCCAGCGGGGTCAGTTCCCGGGGATGATTGAAGTGAGTGTTGAGATAAAGGGGGTGGAATTGCTTGAGCAGCCGGGCCAGCTTGACCGTGACCCGCTGGGGCAGGGTACAAGGCACCCGGCTGCCGATCCGGATGATCTCGAGATGGGGAATGGCCCGCAGTTGCGTGAGCAGCCAAGACAGTTCCTCGTCCGGCAGCAGGAGGGGGTCGCCGCCGGAAACCAGCACGTCGTGGATGGCCGGGGTGCGGCGCAGGTAAGCAAGGGCGGCGGCAAGACGCTGCCGGCCGGTTTCGCGGTGCATGGCGCTGGTGCCGACCTTGCGCTTGCGGGTGCAGAAGCGGCAGTACATGGCGCATTCGGCGCAGACCAGGAAAAGAGCCCGGTCCGGGTAGCGGTGAACCAGGTTCGGTACCGGGCTCTGGTTCTCCTCGTCAAGCGGGTCGGTGACGCAAATGCTATCGTGCAACTCGGCTGCGTCGGGTACCGCCTGCCGCCAGATCGGATCATTCACCTCCCTGATCAGCGACAGGTAGTAGGGGGTGATGCGCATCGGGTACTGGTCGGCCACCGCGTCGAGCGGCGTCGGGTCGATGCCGAAGCGCGGGGTGATCTGAGCCGGTCGGGTGATGCTCGCCTGCAGGATCTTCTGCCAGGTGTCCATGGCGGTGGCCCTGTCCCTCCCCCTGGAATAGTCAGAAACGCTTGACATAGGTGAGCCGGTCATCCCCCGGCTTGTAGAAATCGCGGATGCGTGATTCCAGTTGATATCCCGCTTTCCCGTAAAAGCTGCGGGTACGGCCGTATCCCCCCTGCGAGGAAGTCTCCAGGCAGACCATCCGGCCACCGCGCCGGCGCACTTCTTCTTCGACATATGCAAGCAGGTGCTGACCGACACCGGTTCCCTGAGCTGCCGGGTCGACGGCAATCCAGTAGAGATCGAAATTTCCCAGTGTCGCCGGAACCGGGCCGAACAGCACGTAGCCGGCCACCTTCCCCGACGTCTCGGCAACCGCCACTTCGTAATCGCGCTGACCCGGCTCCTTAATGACGATTTCCAGCAGTTCCATGGCGACTTCAACCTCAGCCGCGGTGAAAGCTTCGGTGGCGTTCAGAATCCGTTGCAGTTCCAGCAGGTCGTCCGCTCGCAGTTCACGCAGCATGCAGTTTCTCCGTGCGGCGCCGGGCCGCGTCGATGATGCGCCTGATCAACCCCGGGTAGTCGAAGCCGAAGGCTGCGGCACTGCGTGCCAGGCCGGCCTCCGGAGAAATGTCGGGGTTGGCGTTGACTTCCAGAATCCAGGGGATGCCGTCGCGCAGACGGATATCGACCCGAGCGTAGTCGCGGCAACCCATGACCCGGAAGGCGGCCAATGCGACCAGACGAACTGCCGCGGCATCGCTCTCCGCCAACTTCGCCGGACAGGTCGGCACGGTGCCAAGGTAGGCCGGCGAGTCCTCCAGCCACTTGCCGGCGAAGCTGACGATGGGCCGGCGGAGCGCCGGATCGAAGCAGATCTCGGAGAGCGGCAGGACCATGGCTGCATCGTCGTTGCCGAGAATGGCGGCATTGAGTTCGCGGCCGACGATGAATTCCTCGATCAGGGCGTCCTGGCAATAGGTGCGGTGAACATAGGCCACCTGTCCCTGCAGGGCCGGGAAATCCTCGACCACGCTGGCATC
>DIKC01000013.1:0-13438 GCA_002421565.1 Desulfobulbaceae bacterium UBA5628
CCCCGCCACTTCCCCGGCCGTGGCCAAGGCCCGCCAAAGGGGCTCATGCGGCGAACCGGAGATCATCCCTCGACCAGACCCTGCAAGGCCCGGTGGTTGGTCATATCCAAATGCAACGGAGTAACGGAAACATAAGCGGCCAGCACGGTCTGGACATCGGTTTCCGGTTCTTCGCTCCAGCGGGGGGTGCCGCCACCGATCCAGTAATGACGCCGCCCCCAGGGATCAAAGGTTTCCTGGATGGCGTTGTCGTAAAGGCGGCGGCCCTGACGGGTATAGCGCCGCCCCTTGAGCTCGGCGGCCGGCAGGTTGGGGACATTGATGTTGAAGAGGGTGTCCGGCGGCAGCCCATCCTTAAGTACCAGAGCCGCCAGTTGCGCCGCTTCCTCGGCGGCGACCGCGTATTGACATGGCTCGCCGTTGGCCGCCACCAGGGAAACGGCCAGGGAAGGAATTCCCAGAAGGGTGCCCTCGCGGGCCGCCGAAACCGTACCCGAATAGTTGATGTCGTCACCCAAATTGGGGCCGGGATTGATCCCGGAAACCACCAGGGCCGGGCGCTCGGCCAGCACCTTCTTGACCCCGATCATCACGCAGTCGGCCGGGGTGCCGTCGATGGCGTAGCTGTTGGCATCGATTTCCCGGACATGGAGGGGCCGGCGCATGGTCAGGGAGTGACTGGCGGCGCTGTTGTCCTGTTCCGGGGCCACGATCACCACCCGCCCGAGGGCGACCAAAGCCCCGGCCAGGGCGGCCAGCCCCGGCGCTCGCACCCCGTCGTCATTGGTCAGCAGAATAAGGGCCATAAGCTCTCCGCGCTCTTCTTTTTTGCCGTCTTTTCCATTATAGTGAAGTGGTTTTCAATACCGCATCCGGGGCCGGGAAGCAAGCCCCGTCCCATTCAAGCACGGAGGAATAGCCATGCCCTATGTCAATATCCGGGTGGCCGGCGCCCTCAGCCGGCAGCAGAAAGAGGAAATCTCGGCCGGGGTCACCAAGGTGATCGCCGAGGTGGCGGGCAAGCCGGAAAACTCGATCCTGATCTTCATCGACGAAGTTGCCCATGAAAACATCGCCTCGGGCGGCAAACTCCTTGTCCCCCGCTGAAACGGCCAAAGGCGCCAACGGAGAGCTACCGGCAACGGCCGCCCCCCTGTTCAGTTTTGCCCAGCGGGAGACGGCCAAACAGCGGCTGGCCGCATTGCGGGCCGAGATCGCTTATCATGCCCACCGCTACTACGTGCAGGACGATCCGGAAATCGCGGACAGCGAATATGACCGCCTGTTCCGGGAATTGCTCGACCTGGAGGCGCAATATCCCAAGCTGGTTACCCCCGATTCCCCCAGCCGCAAGGTGGGCGGGGCCGGGCAGGCCCAATTCTCGCCGGTGGCCCACGCCACCCCCATGCTCAGCCTGGAAAACGCCTTTGACGAGGCGGAGTTGACTGAATTTGAAAACCGCCTCCGCCGCTTCCTGAAAATCGACGCCCGGCCGATCACCTACATGGCTGAGCCCAAACTCGACGGCCTAGCGGTGGAGTTGGTGTACGAAGGGGGCCGCTTGACCTTGGGCTCCACCCGGGGCGACGGCCTGGTGGGGGAAAACATCACCGCCAACCTCAAGACCATCGCCGATATTCCTCAAGCCCTGCCGACCCGGCCCGATCTGATCCTGCCGCCCCGTCTCGATGTCCGGGGCGAGGTCTGTCTGACCATCGCCGGTTTCAAGGAACTCAACCGCCAGCGGGCCGAAAACAACGAACCCCTGTTCGCCAACCCCCGCAACGCCGCCGCCGGCAGCCTGCGCCAACTCGATCCGCAAATAACCGCCCGCCGGCCGCTGGCTTTTTTTGCTTATGGAGTCGGCGATCACGGCGGTCTGCCGGTACGCAATCAGGAGGAAATCCTCGCCCTCCTCGCCCGCCTCGGCTTTCAGACCACCCCCCACAACCGCCACTGCGCGGGGATGGCGGAGGTGATCGCCCATTTCAACCATCTGGCCGAATTGCGCCAGCAACTGCCCTATGAAATCGACGGGATGGTGGTCAAGGTCGATGACCTCGCCCTCCAGCAGCGGCTGGGGGCCAAGGCCCGCAGCCCGCGCTGGGCGATCGCCGCCAAATTCCCGGCGGTGCAGGCCACCACCATTCTTAGCGGGGTGGAGTTTCAGGTGGGCCGCACCGGGGCGATCACCCCGGTGGCGCTCCTGGAGCCGGTCAACATCGGCGGGGTGACGGTGCGCCGCGCCACCCTCCACAACGAGGAAGAAGTGCGCCGCAAGGATCTCCATCTGGGGGACACGGTGCTGGTCCAGCGGGCCGGCGAGGTAATCCCGGAGGTAATCAAGCCGGTGCAGGGAAAACGCCTGGCCGGGGCCGAGCCGATCAGCTTTCCGGCAAAATGCCCGGAATGCGGCGCCCCCCTGATCAAAAGCAACGAGGAGGCGGTTACCCGCTGCCCCAATTCCTTGTGCCCGGCCCAACGCCTCCGCTCCTTGATCCATTTCGCCGGCAAGGCGGGGCTGGACATCGAAGGGCTGGGCAAAAAGGCGATGGGGCAGTTGATCCGGGAGGGACTGGTGCGGGATATTCCCGACCTCTATCGCCTGACCACAACCGATCTCCAACATCTGGAGGGCTGGGGCGAAAAATCGGCGGCCAAGGCAATCGCGGCCATCAGCGCCAGCCGCCAAACCACCCTGGCCCGGCTACTGGCCGCCCTCGGCATCCGCCATGTCGGAGAAGTGACCGCCCAATTGCTGGCCGACCGTTTTCTTACGCTGGAAAACCTGGGCCAGGCCACGGAAGACGATTTCCTGGCGGTGGAAGGGATCGGCCCCCAGGCCGCCGCCAGCCTGATCGCCTTTCTCAGCGATCCGGCCACCGTCGCCGTCCTTGACGATTTGGCCGGGCTGGGACTGCAAATCGTGCCGGAAACCGCGGCCGCTGCCGGCCAACGGCCGTTGCGCGACGAGGTTTTTCTTTTTACCGGCACCTTAAACAGCTTTTCCCGCAACGAGGCCAAGGCCCGGGTCAAGGAACTGGGGGGGCAGGTCGCCTCCACCATGAGCAGCAAGGTCACCCGCCTGGTGTGCGGGGAAAATCCCGGCTCCAAGCTGCGAAAGGCCGAGGAATTGGCCATTCCGGTACTCAGCGAAGCGGAATTCAAGGCCCTGCTCGAACAATGGCAATAGGCGGCAACATTGACAGCAGGGCCGCAAGCGAGTATTTTAGGCGGCTTTGGTCATCAGCAACAAAGGGAGTTACATGGAACCGGCAATCGAACGCACCCCCCGCCAACCGCGCAAATCCGTCCTCCGGATCAAATGCCCCCACTGCGGCAATGACAGCGATTTTCTGGAGGTGGCGGACGGGGTGATTCTTACCACCCGCTATCATCAGAACAAGGACGGCAGCTTCACCCAGGAAGGGGATGAATCGCAGATCCTGGGCGAGATCAAATTCTTCTGCGGCGAATGCAACGCCGACCTTTCCCACTTCCACAACCGCTTCCTGGAAATGCTCTTCTAAGCCTGCGGCCCGCTACTCAGCAGGAGCACCATCTCCTCGGCCGCCAAGGCCGGGGCGGGGGTGATGGTGATCGCTTTTTTGCGGCAGAACTCGCGACAGAGCCCGCAGCCGCTGCAGGCCGCCCATTTGAATTGCAGCTTTTTCGCCCCTTCCCGCCATTCGTTCTTCAGCGCCCCGGTGGGGCACATCCCGACGCAGGCCCAGCAGAAATTGCACTCCGGCCCCACCTCCAGATGAAAAAAGAGAGGGCTCAGCAGGCCTTGACGTTCGGCCCCGGCTTTACTCAGGGCCTGCCGCAAGGCCAGGGAGCGGGGAATAGCGCTTTTTTCGGGCGGCAACTCCCGGCCGTCGGCCGTCTCCTCGTCCCGCAGGGCGCTCCAGGTTTCGCCGGCGGCATGAAATGATAATTGCCGAAAGGCGCGGAAAAAGGCGCGGCGATCGCCCGCGACCGGAGCCGAAGCCGTTTCCTCCTCGGCCGGAGGCGTTTCCTCTTGGTCGAGAAGGCGGATCATCAACGAATCCGCCGCCGGGCCGAGTCGGGCTTGCAATTGCGCCAGCCGCGCCCTCAAAATTTCACCCACCGCCGAGGCCGGGCAGGCGTGGCAGGCGGCAAGCCGGAGGGTAAGACCATCGGCAAGGGCGGCGCAAGCCGCCAGCTCCTCCTGGGAAAGCGCCCCCAGGCAGGGGAGAACGATCTCCTGGCCGGTACGGATCGATTTTTCGCAGCAGATGGCAAGCGGCTGCCCGGCCCTTGGCAGCAGCCGGGAGAGAAGCGTGGCCAACCGCCGATCGCGGATTTCCAGAGCATGGGAGGGGCAAACCGCGGCGCAGGCCAGGCAACCGACGCACTTCTCCCGATCGATCGCCACCCCGGAAGCCGCCAGGGTCAAGGCCCCGGCCGGACATTCCCGGCGGCACCGCTCGCAACCGCTGCCCTGAAAACGGCTGCGCAAACAGCGACGGGGCTTGAACTCCAGGGGAGGAGCGGCGTCCCGCCGTATCCGGGCAAAAAAACGGTCGGCCAGGGTCATTTAGAGATGAGCGGCTTTTTCAACGGCGATAAATCCTTCCAGGCAATCGACCAGCCCTCGGTAAAAGCCCAGTTCGGCATGCTCCCGGATGGCGGCGCAAAAAGGGGGGATCCAGGGGGCGAGCAAATCGCGCAAAAATTCGGCCCGCAGCCCGGCGCTATCCAAAGGCGGCAACCCTTCTTCCGCATCTTCCCCGGCCGCAGCCGGTTCGGGATTGCTCAATTTCAAGGAAAGAAAGGCCATGAATTCCAATTCCAGAGCAATATGATCCGGCGGCTCGTTCTCTTCCTGGGCCAGCCCGGCGAATTTATAAAGATCCCCAACCCGGACGGAGGTTCTCCCCATCAGTTGCCGTGACGCCGGCTCCAGATAGACCGAGCCGTGGGGAACCGCCAGGACCTTGAACGGCCCCAGAAACAGGGCGGAATACTCCACCAGCAACTCCTCCTGGCTGCTCTGCCGCAAGGACTCCTCCATGCTCCGGCAGGCCTCGTCGGCCGGGGCTCCCGCCTCCCGCAGAGCTGCGGCCAGATTGGCGGTCAGCTTTTCGCTCAAAAACATCTCCCGATCCGGCTCGTAAAAACAGGCGGCCAACAGGCGGTAGGCGTCGCTGCGCCAGACCTCAAGCGAGGCGCCCTCTTGCTTCTTGCTTTTCTTACTGGTTTTGCTGCTCATAATTCCCTCTAAAAGGCGATAAAAAGGGGGGGCGAGACACCATGAAGCGCGCCTCTCCCCCCCTTGGTGTTAATCGGAATCCGACCTACTTACGGGCATATTCCCGGATGTAATAGACATTGGGCTTGGTGCCCGCTTCCGGCTTGAGCACGGTACCCTTGTACTTCTTCACCAACTGGGCCACTTCGCTGCCCGGATTGGAGATGTCGCCGAAGGTGCGGGCCTTGGCCGGGCAGGCCACCACGCAGTTGGGCAGCTCGCCGTTCTTGACCAGATGCTCGCAGAAGATGCACTTTTCGGTGATGTTGTTCCGCCGGACGTCCTGATAATCAGGATGTTCGTACTGAGTCCGATGGGGAGGATTGTCGTTGCTCTTGGCCATATCCGCGCCTGAGGTGGTGCAGCCCTTGATCATCTCGGTCTTGTCGGCGTAGAAGGGGTCATAGGGCTTGCCGTCTTCGTTGTAGCTGATCACGCTGTATTCGTTGCCCTTGACTTCCATTTTGGAATAAGGACAGGCTTCCTGGCAGGCGCGGCAACCGATACAGCGCTCGTCGTTGTGCATGGTTATCCCGTCGGCGGTCTTAAACATCGCTTTCGGGGTCACCGGACAGGCTTCCACGCAAGCGGCGTTGCTGCAGTGATTGCAGAGTACCGGCCTGGCCGTGAATTTAGGTTTGGGGAACTTGCCGCTGGTCTCAAGCTGGAAGTCGGCCCAGTTATGGGTTTGCCCGGCATTTCTGCCGGCGGTGTTGTTCCCAGCTTTGCAGGCCAAGGCGCAGGCCCCGCAGCCGACACACTTCTGTAAATCTATTACCATCGCATATTGCGTCATTTGTCATATCCTCCTGTTGGTGCGTTAGGGCTTAGGCCTTTTTGATTTTTACGCCGGTGAACCCGCCGTTTCTTGCGGTAGCGCCGCTGAGCCGGTCATAATCATCGGGCATCAGCTCGTTATTATTACCGCCATTGGCGATGGCCTTGGCATAGTCCTTGGCGGCAACCCGGCCATAGGCCCAGTGACCCTGGCCGTAACATTTTGCGATGGTGCCGGGGCGTACCCCTTCCCACAGCTTGGCAGTGCAGGTGATACTGCCGGTGGTCGAGGTGAGCATAACCTTGTCGCCGGTCTTGATCCCAAGTTCCTTGCCGTCCACCGGGTTGATCTTGACCACGTCGTCCCAGCTATCGTCGCCCACGTCAACCTTCTTGAACTCGTGGTACCAAACGGTGTTCTGGCTGCGGCCCTCGCGATTGAGCCGCGACTTGTGGTCGATGAAGGTGAAGGGGTATTCTTTTTCATCGCCGTGCCGCTTGGGTGACTCGTAGTGGGGAACGAAGGCCAGTTCGCCCTGGGCCTCGTAGCCGCTGGACTTGAGGACATCGTCCACCGTGGTTTTGTGCTTCTCGGCAAACAGCCCCAAGGTCTTCTTCAGGGTTTCGCTGTAGAACTCGAACTTCTTGGTCTCGGTCTTGAACTTGCCCCAGTTCTTCTTGTAGGCATAGGTCTCGGTGTTGTAGATGCCCCTGGCCTTGAAATTCTCCCAGCCGGAGATCTGGTCGCCCTTCATCTTGTCCTTGCCGTCCCAGACCTTGTGGCTGGAAATTTTGGCGGCGATTTCGATAAACTCGGCGGCGTTGCTGGGCTTTTTCTTGGTTTCCGGATCTTCGAGGGATGCGTAATAGTCGAAAAGATTGGCAAAGCCCTTGGCTTTGAGCTTTTCGGCCAGCAACCACATCACCTCGGTTTCCTCGGGCTTGGCCTGTCCCAGCGGCTTGACCACCGGCTGCTGGATCGACATGTGGCCATGAAGGTTGGCCATGTTGGTGATGATCGACAGCTTCTCGGTGGGAGCGAAGGTGGCCGGCAGGACGATGTCGGCAAACTGGCTCATCTCCGAGGCATTGGTGACCAGATGGGCAAAGAACGGGATCATGGGCAGCGCCTTTTCCCAGCGCTGGGCGCCGGTGCAGGAGAAGGCAAAGTTGCTCCAGGTGCTGATGAACACCTTGATCGCCCCCGGATCCTTCAAAATGCCGTTGGCCACGTTGTTGGTGACCACGTTCGCCTTGGCGCTCACGGTTTCCTTGCCGTCCTTATCCTTCTTCTTATTCATGCCGCCCATGATGGCCGGCATGTCCTTGGCGCCGCGGCCGTCAATCTTTTTGGTCTTACCGGACTTCTTGGCCAGATCGTCTATGTACTTATCGATGGACGGGAATTTATCGGTCGGCGCGCTGGAGCCCTGCATAACCCCGCCTTCGGTCTCGATCGAGCCGAGGATGCCGTTCAAGGCATACACCGCCATGGAGGCGTAGGTGCCGCGCGGGGTCATGGCCACGCCCGGGCCCATGTAGACGGCGCAGGCGGAGCCGGCCTTGCCCATGGTGCGGGCGACGCTGACGATCTGCTTTTCCGGGATCAGGGTGACCTTGGCGGCCCAAGCCGGGGTCTTGTCCTTCAGCTCCAGGTTCCACCACTTGATGATCCCGTGGGTCTCTTTCTCGGCAAAGGCAGCCTCGTCGATGGTGGCGCCGGTCTTGAAGAGGTTCTTGCCGTCCTTGAAATCGCCGACAAACTCCTTGCTCCACATCCCCTCGGTCAGCAAGACATGGGCAATGGCCGCGACCAAGGCGCCGTCGGTGCCGGGTTTGATCGGCAGCCACTCGTTGGCCTTGGCGGCCGAGGCGGAGAGGCGGGGATCGACGGCGATAACCGCGCCGCGATCGAAGATGTCCCCGAACTTGTTGATGGTGTTGGGTACCTGCCGGTTAGAAGAAAGCGGATCACAGCCCCAGACCACCAGGCATTTGGTCTTGGCCATGTCGTAATCGCGGTAGCCGAAATAACCCTGGGTATAGCCGGGACCCATCTTCTCCGCCTCGGCGCAGATGGCGCTGTGCGACATGGCATTGGGGGTGCCGAAGATCTTGGGCATGGTGCCGTATAAGAGGGCCTGGGAGGTTGGGGAGTAACGGCCGCGCATATAGAGGAGCTTTTCCGGTTCGCCGGCCTTGCGCAGTTCCATCATCTTGTCGGCGATGGTGTCGAGGGCCTCGTCCCAGGTGATGGGGACGAATTTCGGATCGATGCCGCGCCCCTTGGCGGGGTTGGTCCGCTTCATCGGGGTCAGAACCCGGTCCGGGTCGTAGGTCTGCTGGAGCATCAGGTGGCCGCGGGGGCAACAGTAACCGTTGTTGGCCTTGCTGAACTGGTTGCCGCGCACCTTGGTGGCCCGGCCGTCCTGGACGAAGAACTCCACCGGACACCAGGCGGTGCAGCCCTGGCAGGTGGAGGGTGTCCACTTGCCAGCCTTCTCGCCGCCGATGGCCCCACGCTTGGCCTGGGCAAAGGCGTTCAGGGAGCCGCCCTGGGTCAGGGCGACCGCCGCCCCGGTGGCGGCGCTCAACTTCAGAAAGTCACGTCGTTTGATCTTCATTCGCTTCCTCCTCATTCTCCGTTTTTTGTTTGTACCGCTTCCGTCGCTTGGCAGACTTCAACGGCCGATCCGGCCTTGATCACCCCCCCGTGCAGGACCTTGGAGAAAAGTCCCTCCCGGGGCATGATGCAGTCGCCGGTGGCCTTTTTAATAGCGCAACCGCTGTTATGACACTCCTTGCCGATCTGGGTGATTTCCAGTTCGACCCCATCGATTCTGAGCCGGTCGCCGATCCGCAGGGAGGCAAGGTCAACCCCCCGGGTGACGATGTTCTCGGCAAAGACCCCGTGCCCGAGCTTGGGCATTTTCAGCTTGACCCGGTCGATGCTCTCGCCGGCCAGCAACGAAACCTGCCGGTGCCAGTCGCCGGCATGGGCGTCGCCGTCGATCCCCCAGCTTTCCTTGAGCACTACCTGATCAACCGCTTTTTTGATCATTCCTTTTTTGACGCTGACGCATACCGCTTCCACATGACCCATTCGCTTACCTCATTTATTGTAAGAATCAACCGCCGATGCTGGACATGGAGCAGGCCTGCCTGCCGCCTTGGTGAAGGGCGGCGGCGGCGAAACCGTTGGGCTGACGGTGGCCAAGGCATTGCCGGATCATGGCCTCCACCTCATGGTCGGCCGCCCCGTCCCGGAGCAGCTCCTTGAGGTTGAGCACCCCGTCGTCATAGAGACAAGTCTTGAGCATCCCCTGGGGGGTGATCCGGATTTTATTGCACTGCTTGCAGAACGACCGCGAATAGCCGCCGATAAAGCCGATGGCGCCGGCGAAGCCCGGCGCCCGGAAAACCTGGGCGGTGGTGGCGCCGGGAGCGACCGCCTCCACCAGGCCGGGCAATTCCCGGCTGAAAAAGTCGCGCAAACGGACAATGGCCCATTCGGTGGCCTGAAAGCCTTTGTCGCCGTTAAAGGGCATCGGCTCGATGAAACGAACCTGGATCGGCCATTTTTCCGCCAAACGGGCCAGGGCGATCAATTCATCGGTATTGATCCCGTCCTGAACCACGGCGTTGATCTTGACCGGAATCCCGGCGCTGATCGCAGCCTTGATGAAATCCATCACCCCGCCGAAAAGATCATGACCGGTGATTTCGGCAAAACGGTTGGGGGAAAGGGTGTCGAGGCTGATATTGAGGCCGTCGAGGCCGATTTGACGCAGGGTGTCGAGGTGGGGACCGGCCAAGGTGCCGTTGGTGGTAAGGGCCAGTTGCTTGATCCCCGGCAGACTCCGCAAGTGGCGAAGAAGATCGATGAGGCCATTGCGGACAAAGGGTTCGCCGCCGGTGAGCCGCACCTTGCTGATCCCCATTGCGGCCAGCAAGCGGGTGAGGCGGGTAAGTTCTTCGTAGCTCAGGAGTTCGCGACGGGTGTCGAAATGGGAGGAAGCGGGGCGACAGTAGCGGCAGTTGAGGTTGCAACGGTCGGTGACCGCCAGCCGCAGGTAATTGATCTTACGCCCAAAATTATCAACCAGCGGCTGTCTCAACAGCGATTACCCCCTTTCTTTTTCCAAAACAGATAGTTTGCTGAGGTGCTGACAAGCACGGGATACATCATATTGGAAAACCGGGAAAGAACAAGCAGGATTTTCCTTGATTTTTTGTCGGACTTTACCCTACAAAACCTTGACCTTTAATTTGCCAAGTCTCAGCACCAGCTCCATCAATTCAGCCTTAGTCGCCAGCCCCAGCTTGGTCATCGCCCGGGCCCGGTAGGTGGCCACCGTCTTATCGCTTAAAAAATACTGTTCGGCGATCTCCCGGCCGATATGCCCTTTGGCCACCGCCAGCATCACCTGCTGTTCCCGGCGGCTAAGGGAATCCCATAACTGGGTCTCGTGGTCGGCGCTCTCCCCGCTACCGCCACTGACAAAATCCCGCAGCATGGAAGGATGGACATAGACCTCGCCGCGCCGCACCGCCCTGATGGCATAAAGCAAATCCACATCCAACCCCTTTTTAAGAACAAACCCTTGGGCTCCGGCCCGCATCGCCTTTTGCAGATAGCCCTGATCTTCGTACATGGTCAGAATGATTACCAGGGCGGCCGGGGCGACCTCAAGCAAACGGGGAATCAGGTCAATGCCGCTAATGTCGTGCAGGTTGATATCCAGCAGCACCACCGCCGGCTGCAAATCGGCGGCCAGGGACAAGGCATTTTCCGCCCGATCCGCCTGGCCCACCACGGTCAGATCATCCTCGGCATTGAGCAACATGCAGAGCCCCGCCAAAAGCAGGGGATGGTCGTCCACCACCAGAATAGTCGTCGTCCGTTCACCCATCCGATTCATCCTCAGCCGCGGCGATTGCGGCCGGCACCTCGAAAACCACCATGGTTCCCTGGCCCGGCTCCGATTCCAAACGAAAGGCGCCGCCGAGCAACTGAGCCCGCTCCTTCATCCCGAAAATTCCCAACCGGTTGCTGGCGGCCAGACCGGCCGGATCAAAGCCGGTCCCGTCATCCTCGATCACTCCCCGAATCCGGCCGCTCCGCCAGTCAAGCAGGATTTTGATCTCGCCAGCCCCGGCATGGCGCGCCACATTCACCAGCGCCTCCTGCACGATCCGATAAACACAGGTTTCCACCGCTGCGTCGGCCCGACGACCGACAAAGCCGATGACCGAGAGACCGACATTAAACCGGTAGCGCTTGCGCGCATCCGCCACGCAGAGTTCCAGGGCCGGCACCAAACCCATATGATCGAGAACGCTGGGCCGCAGGGCCACGGCCAAGTCATGGATTACCCCCATTTCCGTGGTGATCGCCTTTTTGATCTCCGCCACCCTGGCCCGCACCTCGTCTTTACCGGCCGCATTCTCCAACACCTTTAGTCCAACCATGATCGAAGCCAGGGCCTGACCGGTCTGGTCATGCAATTCCCGGGCGATCCGTTGCCGCTCCCCCTCCTGGCTGGCAATCACCCGCTGAAGAAAATCCCGGCGGATTTTTTCCTTTTCCTCCCTCTCCTCCTGGGCCTTGGCCAATTGCCGGACCATGAGATTAAAGGCCTCGATCAGCCTCCCCACCTCATCCCTGGCCCCTTCCGGCAGGGACACCCGGTAATCGCCCGCCTCCACCGCCTTGGTCGCCAGCAGCAATTTTTTCATGGGACTGGTGATCAGCCAGGTCAAAAAGGCGGACATCCCCAGGCCCAGGACGGCCACCCAAAGGGAACTGCTCAAAAACGAACGAATAAAAAAGGTAATCTGCCGGCGAAAATTATCCTCCCGCACCCCGATCCGGATGTATCCCTCCTCGCCCTGCATGATCGGGGCGGTGGTTTCCCAAATCAGCCCTTCGTTGGTGGGAATCTTCCGCAACCGAAGCGTAAACGGCGGCTCCGGTTCCCCGGCCTGAACAGCCAGCAGATCGGCGGGGAACCCGGCCCCGAAGGTATGGGCCACCACCTGCTCCAAGCGGTCCACCACCACCGCGTAACGCAGATCCGGACGGTTCTCCACGGTATTGGCAAGCATCTTGGTCAGCCCGTAATAATCATGCAGCAAAAGATAATCCGGCACCTGATGGGCCAACTCCACTGCAAAGGAGCGGCTTTCGGTCTCAAGGACGCTTTCCATGTTGCGGATCAGGGTGGCGGAAATAAACGAAAAGGTCACGGTCCCGAAAAAAAGGATAAAGCCCAGCACCATGCCCATGATCTTAAAATGAAGCGGCACTTCGAGCAGCCAGCGTCCGCCTCTGGCCAACGCGGCCCGCCAACGGGCCAAAAATGACGCCTCCCGCTCGTTATTCATCGATAAAGGTCCGGGTTCGGCTCGACAAAACGTTCCACCCCCAAGGCCGCCAGGACATCGGCTCCGGCCGGGTCTTCATGAATCGCCAGGAGAATCTCCTTGTACCGCTGGCGGGCCGCCGGATCGGCCTGGGATGAAACCGCCACCGGCGGCATCCCGAACTCCCGGGAACGCTCAATCACCCTGATCTTGCCCGCCAGTTCCGGTTCGCGCCGCAGGGTGTGGGCAAAAACGATGCTGTCCACCGAAGCGGCGTCCACCACCCCATCAGCCACCGCCGCGATGGAGTTATCATGGCTGTAGGTGAAAATGATCCGTCCGAAAAACGACTCCACACTTTCTCCTCGCTTCCGTAGCCGCGACATCGGATAAAGGTAACCGGTGTTGGAAAGGGGATCGGTAAAGGCGAAGACCTTGCCCCGCATATCGTCCAGGGAACGGATGGCGGAATCGGCCGCGGCGATCAGCAGGGCCTGATAAGTCTCCCGCCCTTCGATCCGGGGAATAACCAAAAGTTCCATGATCCCCTGCTCTTGGCCGGCGACGAAGGCGCCGGTGCAGACAAAGGCAAAATCAACCAGATTGCGGGCCAGCATTTCATTGACCTCCTGGTAGGTGCGACGCTGGATCAACTGCACCGGCCGGCCCAATTTCTGCTCCAGATAACTTTGCAGGGGCCGATAGGACATCACCGTGCCGCCCGGCGAAAGCATGGCCGCCACCGCCATCTTGACCGCATTGGCCTGCTGATCGTACACCCGGGCCGGCATCGGCGTCAGCCGGTCGAGACGAACCACGGCCTTGTTCGCTTCGCCCTTGAAACCGCCGTCGAGCTCATCGGAGCAGCCGCCGAGCAGGGCCATGATCAGCCAGCAGCCCAGCAACCACCCCCAGCCTGCCCGCGCTTTGTTCTGTTCGATCCGCTTCATTTTTCCCGCCCCTCTTTGCCGAGACGCCGATCCAGGGCGCATTCCGGCCCCGGATCGGCGGGCTCGTCGG
>DIKC01000013.1:13555-15903 GCA_002421565.1 Desulfobulbaceae bacterium UBA5628
CAATCGCCAGCTCGAAATTGTTGCCGGAAGCGGTGAAAGCGAGGGTGGCGCTGCGGGAGTAATCCGCCCCCAGTTTCCAGGCCAAAAAGAAACTAAAAAGAAACATGAGGACAAAATAGCACGACAGGGGGAGCGCGATCCACAAGACATCCAGGGGCTGATCGGTGATCCGGTCGCCCTGGGTGCTGAACATCACTACAATGGTGAAGAGCAGGGCGATCAGGGTAAGGGGCGAAATCCGGGGAATAAAGACCTTCTCGTACCATTCGCGGCCCTTGGCCGGCACCAGCAGCAGCCGGCTGAGAATCCCGGCCGCAAAGGGAATTCCCAGGTAAACCATGACGCTGACAAAAATATCAGCGATGCTCACCGCCACCACCATCCCGTCCAGGCCGAAAAATGGCGGCAGGATGGTGACGAAAAACCAGGCGTATAACCCGAAGGTGAAAATCTGAAAAACGCTGTTCAAGGCGACCAGGCCGGCGGCGTATTCGCTGCTCCCCCGGGCAAGCTGGTTCCAAACCAGCACCATGGCAATGCAGCGGGCGATGCCCACCATGATCAGGCCGATCAGGTAGTCGCCCCAGCGGGGATCGGGACCAGCCACGGCCGGGGCAAGCCAGCCGAAAAAAAGCAGGGCCAGCAAAAACATCAAGATCGGTCCCACCAGCCAATTCTGCACGAGGGAAAGCCCCAACACCCGGAAGTCGGCAAAGACCCTGGGCAGCAGTTCATATTTGACCTTGGCCAGGGGCGGGTACATCATCAGGATCAAACCGGCGGCAATCAGCAGATTGGTGTGTTGACCCACGGTCAGGGCCTGATTGAAGGCGGCCACCCCCTCGGGCGCCAGCGATCCGAGCCAGACCCCCAAGGCCATGGCGATAAAAATCCAGACCGTCAGGTAACGGTCAAGCAGCGACAGTTCCCGGCCTATTTGGGTATCTTCAGCAATCATTGTTCGATCCTTAAAATATTAAGTTTTTTCCCAGCAGGCGGCGGACACCTCCCGGGCAACGGCGTGGAAGACCGCGATCTCCTCGATACAAGGGGAACGCAGATCCTCTTTCAGCAATTCCAGATCCGCGGCCGACAACTCCCGGCTCCGCTCGGCCAGCACTCCGTCCACATAGGCCCTGGTCTCGGCCTTGGGATCGATCCGGCTGATCTCAAGGCCGGCGGGCGGATCAGGGAGCATCTGATCGACATGGGCGGCCGGATCGGTGGTGGAAAGACGCACCCGGTGGCCGAGTCGGGCCAGTTCCACGGCAATGGCGGCGGCGATGGCGGTCTTACCCACCCCGCCCTTGCCGGTGAAAAACAGGTAGCGGGGGGCTTGTTCAGCAGCCGCATTGGGAGCCTCCGCCGGCCATCGGCAGATCGAGCCCGGCCGGGGCAGCCGGCGGTTCATATTCAACCCCGGCCCATACCGCCAGTTCCCGGCGGGAGGGGTAGACGCTGTGGCTCATCAGCCGATCATCAAGCAGGATCATCGGCAGACAGGCGATAAGGGAAACGGCGAGCTTCTCCTTGACCAACGGGTTGGCGGCAAAGGCGGCCGGCTCCTGGGCCAGGTTGAAACGGCGCACCTCCACCCCCTTGCCTTGCAGCCACTCCAGATCGGCGGCAAAGGTGATCAAGGCGGGGTTGACCGCCGGGCCGCACACCCCGCTGCTGCAACACATGGGAGGATCGTAAATTTCCAGAACAGCCATCGCGAAACTCCTTTTGGGCAGGGGTTAACTCAACATTTGGGGCAATTTCTCCACCCAGGCGCGAATTTCATCCCGTACCCGGCGATAGTGAACCAGGGCCTCCTCCTCGGAAGCGGCCCCGGCCGCCAGGCGCGGCGGATCGGCGAAACCCTGGTGAATGGTGCGGCCGGGAAACCAGGGGCAATTTTCCCGGGCATGGTCGCAAAGGGTGATGATGTAATCGAAATCCATGATCGGCAGATCCTCCATGGCCTTGGAGTCCTGGCCGCTGATATCGACCCCGGCCTCGGCCATGACCTTGATTGCCAGGGGATTGACCCCATGCCTGACCACCCCGGCCGACCAGGCCTCATAACGATCGGGCCAGAGATGGCGCACCCAGCCTTCCGCCATCTGGCTGCGGCAGGAATTGCCGGTGCAAAGAAAGAGCAGGTTCAATTTTTTCATGGTGATTTTTCCTGATGCTGGTCGCCGCAGAGACGCTCACCGCCCCGCCCTTGCAGACAGAGGGCCAGGGAGGCCGCGTCTCGCTCCGCTTCCAAAAGAGGCCGGATTTCCCGCCGGACGATCTCAAGGATGGAGCTTTGCAGCGGGGTCAGCGCCTCGGCCAGCCGGTAGTGCATCCAGACCCCC
>DIKC01000013.1:15937-16870 GCA_002421565.1 Desulfobulbaceae bacterium UBA5628
GCGACACCGTCGACTGGGGCAGATCAAGGGCTCCGGTCAAGTCGCAGACACAGAGTTCGCCGTCGCAGAGCAAACAGAGAATCCGCAAGCGCACCTCTTCGGAAAGGGCTTTAAGCTGTTCGGCCACGTTTCTCATAGTGATATATGCCTATCCGCATAGACGGATATAAGCAAGAAAAAAATATCTCACAGGGCCGCCTGCCGCAGCCACTCCTCTACCTCGGCCTTGGGGGGCAGACGGCCGGCGCAGCGCACCTCGCCGTTGACCACCAGGGCCGGGGTGCGGACGATCCCGAAGCGGCCGATCTCGTCGGGATCGTGAACCTGGAAAACATCGGCGGCGAGCTGCTGCTCGTTCATGATCTCGATCACCATCTTTTGCAGATTATTGCAGGAGACGCAGCCCGGCCCCAGGATGCGGATTTCGAGATGGCCCGCCGCCGGGCCGCTGTCGCCGGACAAAAGCCGGTCATACTCGCGGGCCAGGGCCTCGCGGTACAAATTCTCCTTGCCGGGCGGGATGTAGTTGTGGCGGGCCACCTCTNNCGGGCCAGCACCTCCAGCCTGGGAGTTTCCCGGTCGGCCAGGGCGCGCCGGAGGGCGATATCCACCCCCAGCAGCCCCACCGTGGCCCGCCCGACTTTCAGTGTCCGTTGCAGCAGAGCATCCATGCCGATCGGGAATCACGCCGGAACCGGCAAATTGCGACCCTTGGCCGCCGCCTGACTGGCGGCTTTCTTCTTGCCTTCGATCAACTCATTGAGTCCCTGGACATTGTCACGGACGAGCATGGTCTGGGACATCACCGCCTCGGTGGCAGCGGCCAGTTCCTCGGAGTTGGCGGCCATCTCCTGAATGTTGCTGTCCATGTGGCTGACCGCCTTCTGAATCTGGGAAACTCCCTGGGCCTGCTCATGGGAGGCGGTGGAAATC
>DIKC01000073.1 GCA_002421565.1 Desulfobulbaceae bacterium UBA5628
CGGAAAAGCTGCGGGCCGCCATCGCGGCCCATGATTTTCCGCAAGCCGGCAAAGTCACGGTCAGTTTCGGGGTGACGGCCATGTCGGACGACGAAAGCGACGGCAAGGGACTATTCCAGCGGGCCGACCAGGCCCTCTACGCCGCCAAGGCCGGCGGCCGCAACCGGGTCAAAAGCGCCTGAGGGCTTTTTCAGTTCAGATCAAAAACATCCCGCAGGGCTTGATCGACTTGGACAAGAAGAGCAGGTGGGCAACGCTGGAGCGGCCCTTTAACCAGCCGCTGGTTATCAATGGCCCGGACTTGATCGAGCAGCAGATCGGAATCCTTGAGCAAGTCGCCGCCCGCCGCGACCCGCAGGCGCAAAGGCGCGGTATCCTCGATCAGCCGGGTGGTCAGGGGAACTACCAGGGTAGAAGGATGCTCGATATCAAGCAGGGCCTGACTCTGGACGATCAGCACCGGCCTGGTTTTGCCTGGCTCGGTGCCGCGCCCGGGATTGAGGTTGGCCAACCAGATTTCACCCCGCTCACGCATCCGGGGCATCCTCGAACTCGGCAAACTCCCGGTTGATTCGCATACTTTCCCGGCGCACCTTGCGCGATGCCTCCTGGAGACGCTGCCGCCCAAGATCACGGGCCACCTTTTCCCGCATCTCGTTGATTGCCCGGCGAAGGTACTCGCTTTTGGTCAGATGCAAGGCCTTGGCCTGGCGGTCCATCTCGCTGAGCAATTCCTCATCAATCCGCATGGATATGGTACCCATAAACGACCTCCATTAAGTCTGCATGACAAATTTATCATACGATTTGTAATACAAGTCGGCAAGCGGAAAGAGTCAGTTGCCATCCTGGGGGCGGGGCTTGAGCACCGCTTCGTGATAACGGAAGGCGTCCCGGAGGTGCTCCCGCAGCAGGTCCACGTCCCAGGGCTTGGAGAGAAATTTGTAAATCGCGCCCTGGTTGATGGCGGCGGTGATGGTTTCCAACTCGCTGTAGCCGGAAAGGACGATGCGCACCGTATCCGGATACATATCCTTGACTTGGCCGAGAAATTTGGTGCCGCTCATCCCCGGCATCCGCTCGTCGGACAAGATTACCTGGACCGGATGGCGGGCCAGCATTTCCAACCCGGCAAATCCGCTATCGGCGACCAAGATGTGGTAACCGTCCCAGGCCAGGCAACGCTGCAAGGCATTGAGTACGGTGGGGTCGTCATCGACCAGCAACAGGGTGCGTTTGCCGGTTGCCTCGCTCTCCCCCAGGGGCAGGGTCTTGCCGCTGGCCAGCAAGGCGGCGAAATCGGCGGCCGGCAGGGGTCGGCTGTAGAGATAGCCCTGCATCTGGTCGCACCCCCGGCGGCGGAGATAGGCAAGCTGGGCCTCGGTCTCCACCCCTTCCGCCACCACCCTGATTCCCATCCGCCGGGCCAGGGCGATGATCGAATCGGCGATCATCGCGGCATCGGGACGGGTGGTGATCTCTTGCACGAAACTCCGGTCGATTTTAAGGACGTTGATCGGGAAACGACTGAGATAGGCGAAACTGGAATAGCCGGTGCCGAAATCGTCAAGGGCGATGCTCACCCCCAGTTCGGCGCATTTGGCCAGCAGGACGGCGGCCTGCTCCGGTTGTTCCATCAAGGTGCTTTCGGTCAATTCCAGTTCCAGCCGGTTGGGAGCAACCCGGTGGCGGGCCAGGGTCGCGGCCACCACCTCGGCCAGGTTGCCGGCCCGAAACTGGCGGGCCGAGACATTCACCGCCAGCTTCAACTCCGGCAACCCCTCCTCCTTCCAGGCCCGCAACTGGCGGCATGCCTCGTCCAGCACCCATTCCCCGATCGCCACGATCAGTCCGGTTTTTTCCGCCACCGGAATGAACTCGGCCGGGGAAACCAGGCTCCCGTCCGGCCGCTGCCAGCGAATCAGGGCCTCGGCCCCGCTCATCCGGCCGCCGGTCATTTCGACCTTGGGCTGATAGTAAAGCAGCAACTCCCGCCGTTCCAGCGCCTGCCGCAGGCCGGCCTCCATTTGCAAACGGGCCAGGGCATCGGTATTCATCCTTTCGGTATAGAAACAGAGCTGGTTGCGACCGTTTTCCTTGGCGTGGAACATGGCCGCTTCGGCGTTCTTGAGCAGATCGGCCGGATTTTCGCCGTCATTGGGAAAAATGCCGATCCCGATGCTGGCCGCCAAATAAATTTCATGCCCGCCTGCCAGATGAAAGGGGGCGGCCAGCACCGCCAGCAAATCGCGGGCCACCACCGTGGCCTCCTGGGGCTCGGCCACCGGCTCCTGGAGCAGAATGAACTCATCGGCCCCCACCCGGGCCAGGGTGTCGTCCTGGCGGCAACGGGCGGCCAGCCGCCGGCTCACCGCCACCAGCAACTCGTCTCCGACATGGTGGCCAAGGCTGTCGTTGACCAGCCGGAACTGATCGAGATCGATATGATGCAGCGCCACCAGGGTGCGATGCCGTCCGGCCCAGGCCAGGGCATGCTCGATCCGGGCATGGAGCAGATTGCGGTTGGGAAGATCGGTCAAGGGATCATAATGGGCCAGGCGGACCAGCTCCGATTCGGTCTGTTCCCGCCGGCCCTGTTCGTTACTGCTCTCCGCCGCCAGCCGGTTGATCCGTTCCATTGCGGTTCGGAAGCGGGCCTCGGTGCGCAGGAGCAGAAAAAAGGCGAACAGGGCGGTAACCAGGACGTAAAACCACCCCTTCCAGGTCTGCAAAGTGGTGAGGAGGGCGACGTTACCGTCGGCCAGGATCAGCAGCAGCCGGTCGCTGAAAAAGATCCAGACCGCCCCGAAAAGGGCATAAATAGCCGCCATTTTCAGGGCGTAACGGAGATGGTGGTTGGTCGGCATACTCAAAGTATCAGCTCGATCCGGTTGCGGCCGTTTTCCTTGGCCTGGTACAGGGCCTGATCCGCCCTGTTGAGCACACTTTCCGGGTGGTCGTCGGCGCTGAAAAGGGTGATTCCGATGCTCACTGTAACCTTCAATTCCCCGGCGGCGGTGGCAAAGAGATGGCCGTCGCACTGCTCGCGCAGCCGGGTCGCCACCGAACAGCGCAGCCGTTCGGCGTAGGCCGTGGCTCCCTCGACATCGGCGCCGGGCAGCAGGACCGCGAACTCCTCGCCCCCCAGACGGCCGACCAGATCGATCT
The DNA here is from genome assembly GCA_002421565.1 of Desulfobulbaceae bacterium UBA5628. GTDB lineage: Bacteria > Desulfobacterota > Desulfobulbia > Desulfobulbales > Desulfurivibrionaceae > UBA5628. The sequence goes on from DIKC01000073.1 coordinate 3,169, forward strand.
CCCGTACCGTCCGCCGGGTAAGAGCGGCAAACTGTTTGAGCACCTCGTCGCCCACCCCGTGGCCGTAGGTGTCATTAATTTTCTTGAAAAAATCAAGGTCGAGCATCAAGAGGGCGGTGGGCTTGGGAAAACGTCTGAAACGGCCCAGTTCCTCGCTGAGCCGGGCCAGGAAAAAGCGGCGATTGGCCAGGCCGGTGAGGGGATCGCTGGTAGCGAGAAGATGAAGCCGGTCCCAGCTGCGGGCCAGCAGCACCCAAAGCAGGCCGACGGCGATCAGGAGCGTCCAGGCAATCAGCAGACTGATCAAATATTCCTGGTAAAGGGCGGCAAGGAAGGAATCAGGGGCATAAGCCAGGAGATAGCCCACCGGTTGCTGCCGGACATCGTGCATCCGTAACAGAGCGACCGCCCAACGCTGCCCCTGATGGGGAACGGTGGTCGCAAAGGAGCCGCCTTCTTGCAGGCGGGCTTGAAAGGCCACATCATGCCGCAATTTCTCATTAATCGCCGCCACCTGAGTAGAAGGTGGCGGCGGGCTGTCCGGCAATTGATAACCGCTGTCCTCCACCAGAAAGGCCGGGTGAATGGGGGCCTCGCTGTAAAGGGGCAACTGATCGGCCAGGGCCTTTTCCGCCACCGCCCGATCCAGAATGTAGGTGAATTCCCGCTGGGGCTCCAGGCGGGTCAACTCCTCCCGCAAAGCCTTGAAGGGGACACTCAGATCCACGGTTCCCAGGTGCTCGCCATCCCGGGCCAGGGGGTAGAGATAACGGAAGGCCGAGGCGGACTTACCCACCTCGAAACCGCGAATCGCCTCCCGGCGGGCATTGGCCAGGGCAATGGTGGGCTGGATCGTGGTCAGGTCGTCGCCGTAATGTTCCGGCCGATGGAAACGAAGAAAGGAAATGCAGTCGGGCAGATGAAAATGAAGATGGCGAAGATTGCGAACCCGCAGGCGATCGTAGGAGGGGTAAAGCAGCCGGTAGAGACGGCCACGGGCCAGATCGCGCTCTTGCCCCTCGCCGTGGAGGCCGGCGGCCAGCAACGCCAGCACCTCCGGCCGGTTGATGATTTCCGCGAAATAGGTCTCGGTGGCCAGCCCGAACATATTGACCACCGCCCGGTAGCCGATTTCCAGCACCGCCAGGTTGCCGGCCAGATGCCGGCTTTCCTTGTCCTGCCAGACCTGATAGCGATACCAGGTGCCGACCACCAACGCCCCGAGCAGCAACAACAAAAGCAGGGGGATAAGCGACCGCCGCCGCAAAATATGGCGATCGGGATTCATCGAGATTTTTCCGGGGTCGGCACTTCCACCCCCCGCCGCATAATCCTAAGCTGGTCGAAATCGGCATCGGCGGCGGCCACCGCCCCATACTGGAAATGCTTGCCCCAGCTACGGGTAATGGCCGTATCCGCCTCGTTCTTGCCGGGATCGGGGGCGATGAGGGCGGCGGTGATCGCCCGGCGTTAGCCGGACGGCAGGGTGGCGCCGTTGGCCACCAGGGGCCGGGCCGGCACCGGCTCGCTTTCCGCCAGCACCGCCAGCCCCAGATGGAGATATTTACGGCCGATTTCGGTCTTGACTCCGCCGGCGGCGAATTCCCCCCGCACCACCGCCAGGGCCACCAAATCGTGGCGGATCAGGTATTGATAGCCGGTTTTCTCCAGCGTAAGGCCATAGCGGCGGAGGATGCTTTCCGCCCCCAGATAGCCGCAGGTGGAAAGGGGCTGGGTGAGGGCGACCGGCCGGCCGGCCAGTTGGGCCGGGCTGCTCACCCCGTCCAGAGGGGCAAGCAGGGCGCAGGTATAATTCGCCCGCCCGTCCGCCTCAAGAAAAAAGACCAAGGGTTCGGCCGCCGGATGGCGCTCTTTGAGTTCCACGTAGGGCAACGGCCCGAGATAGGCCAGATCGACCTTCCCTTGCCGGAATTTCTCCAGCAACTCCTCATGGGAGGCGGAATACTCGACCCGGAACTTGACGCTCAGCTTCTTTTCCAGCCAGTCAAGCAGGGGGCGAATCTCCTTGAGTACGATTTCCGGGGTCTCGGTGGGGAGGGCGGCAAAGACCACCGTGCGCTCGGCGGCCGCGACAGGCGCCGACGAGAGCAGCAAAAAAAGCCAGAGGATGAGCGCAATCCGCTTCATGGCCGCGCCTCCGGCCCGTCCAGAACCATTCGCACCTTGTGGAGCAGATCGTTGAGGGACATGGGTTTGTAGAGCAGGGGGGTGCCGTTGTCCAGGGCCATTTTCTGGCGCAGCAAATCCGGGGCGTAACCGCTGGCAAAGAGCGCCCTGATCCCGGGTTTGAGCCGACGAATGGCGTCGCAGGCCTCCTTGCCGTTCATCCGCGGCATCACCAGATCGAAAAGGAGCAGATCGATTTCATCCGGCTGCTCCTGGAAACGCTCGATCGCCTCCTGGCCGTCGGCCGCCTCGATCACCGTGTAACCGAAACGCTCCAGCACCGTCCGGGTCAGCTTGCGGATCGCCTCGTCATCCTCGGCCACCAGGATGGTTTCCTTACCGCCGCGGGGCGCCTGCTCTTCGCCGGCGATCTCCCCGTTTTCCCGGCCCGGCATGGCGATCAACGGCAGATAGATGCGGAAGGTGGTACCCTGACCCGGCTCGCTGTAGAGATTGATATAACCTTCATGCTGATGAATAATCCCGTAAACCACCGCCAGCCCCAGGCCGGTGCCTTTACCCACCTCCTTGGTGGTGTAGAAGGGTTCAAAGATGTGCTCCCGGATTTCGGTGCTCATCCCGCTGCCGGTATCGGAGACGCTGATCCGCAGGTAGGGGCCGGGACGGCCGTAAGCGTGGACCGAAACGAAATCCCGATCCAGTTCGATCCGTTCGGCGCAAATCGTAAAACTGCCGCCGCCGGGCATGGCGTCGCGGGCATTGGTGGCCAGGTTCATCAATACCTGCTCCAGTTGATGGGCATCGGCCAGGATCGGCAGCGGCTTTTCCCCCGGCTTGATATGGCAGTCGATATCCTCGCCGATGATCCGCTTGAGGAATTTCTCCAGCCGCTCCAACACCTGGTTGAAATCCATCGGCCGGCGGTCGCTGCTCTGCTTGCGGCTGAACAGGAGCAGGCTCTGGGTGAGATGGGCGCCCCGTTTGGCCGCCTCCACCATGTTTTCGACATTGAGCCGCTGGGGATCGTTGGCCGGCAACCCCATCAGGGCGATTTGTCCGTAGCCGATCACCGCCGTCAGGATGTTGTTGAAATCGTGGGCAATTCCCCCGGCCAGGGTGCCGATCGACTCCATTTTCTGGGCCTGGCGCAGTTGCTCTTCCAGCTTGCGCTGGTCGGTGACATCCCGGGCCGAGGAAAGCACCCCGGTGACCCGGCCCTCGCCGTCCTTAAGCGCCCGGCACCACCAGGCGAGCAGCCGCTTTTCGCCGTCATGCCGCCGCTGCCAGCTCTCGACGTAAACCACCTCTGACTGGCCGGTAAAAAGCGGCTCCACCTGGCGGTAGATATCCTGTTCGCCCTCGAAAAACCCGGCGGCCGGGCGGCCGACCACGGCCGGGCCGAAAAAGGCCAGCCCGGCCCGGTTGGCCCAGGCGTAAACCTTGTTGTTATCGACCTCCATGATGATGTCCGGCACCGCCGCCAGCAACGCCTCCTGCCGCTGCTGCACCTTGAGCAGCCGGGCTTCCAGTTGGGAACGGGCCTGGGCGTAACGAATCGCCCGCACCAGGGAATCGGAACTGACGGCGCCCTTGATCAGGTAATCCTGAGCCCCGGCCGCCAGGGCGGAAAGGGCGAAATCGGGGTCGTTGTTGCCGGTGAGCACCACGATGGGAATGGTCGGGGCCAGGGCATGAACGACGCTGATCGTTTCAAGGCCAAAGGAGTCGGGCAGGGAGAGATCAAGAAGGATTACCGCCGGGGTCTGTCCGGCGAGAAACGCCTTGGCGGCGGCCAGGGTTTCCCTGGTTTCCACGGTGAAGAGGCGGGGACCGGCATCAAGCAAGGCCAGCCGGAGCAATTCGGCATCGCCGGGATCATCCTCAACCAGCAACAAAAGCGGGGGCGGGCTGTTGGCCATAACCACAAACTCCTCAACTTGACAAAGTAAGCTGACAGATTTTCATACTATCACACTGTCTTGCTCTTTTCCCGGCTTTTCTTGCCGGAAAGAACGGCCCGTTGTATAGTGATCCGGCTTCACCGGGCAAGCTTAATGCCTGCCCGGACAGCGGCGAGCAGAGGGGAAAAAAATGCTGTTATCCGAAGTTACCGAACACAAACAGCGGCGGTTGGCCGTCGCCCTCCTGTTGCTGGGGGCGCTCCTGGCCACGGCATTGGCGGCGGCAACGGTGCTGGCCGACGAACCGATCGCCCCCCTGCCCCAGGCCGTTGACTACGACGAAGCCAAGGCCCGTCTGGGGCAACGGCTGTTCAGCGATCCCTTGCTCTCCCTGGATCGCACCATTTCCTGCGCCTCCTGCCACGATCTGGCCGCCGGCGGCGACGATTCCCGGCCGGTTTCCCTGGGAATCATGGGCCGTAGCGGCGTGGTCAACTCGCCCACCGTTTTTAACGCCCGCTTCAACTTCCGCCAGTTCTGGAACGGCCGGGCCCGCGACCTTACGGAACAGGCGGCCGGCCCCCTGCAAGACCCGGTGGAAATGGGGATCACCCCGGCCGAACTGGAAAATCGCCTCAACCGGGAGGCGAGCTACCGGGCCGCCTTTACCGCGGTTTACGGCGACGGCCGGATCAGCTTTGCCCGGGTCCTGGATGCCCTGGCCGAATTCCAGAAGGCCCTGGTCACCCCGGACAGCCCCTTTGACCGCTACCTGCGGAACGAACAACCCTTGAGCGAACAAGAACTGCGGGGCTATCTCGCCTTCAAGGAACTGGGCTGCGTCACCTGCCACAACGGGATCAACCTGGGCGGCAATTCATATCAGAAAATCGGGGTGATCAATCCCTACCGCAATGGAACGGCGGCCGACCATGATTCGCCCCGCGGCGACCGCCAAGCCCTGACCAACGACCCCGCCGACCGCGATCTTTACAAGGTGCCGACCCTGCGCAACATCGAGCTGACCGCCCCCTATTTCCACGACGGCAGCCGGGCGACCCTGGCCAAGGCCCTGGAGGACATGGGCCATTACAACCTGGGACTGAAACTATCCCTGGCCCAGATCCAGGATCTGTTCGTCTTCCTGAAAACCCTTACCGGCCAGCGGCCGGCCATTTTACAGGCAGGTCCCGATGCGTCTTAAAATCTACCTGACCATCGCCTTTGCCGGCCTGGTTGGCCTCCTTTTCGCCTTTTTCAGCAATCAGGCCAAGGAGCAAACCGTGGCCCGCCTGACCCTGATGGGGACGGTGAGCGAACTGGAGCGCCACGAACAGGAACTGGCCGGAGAAATTCTCCGCGGCAGTTTCTTTCTCTACCACGATTACGACCAGCTCCACGCCATCCTCGCCCGACTCCGGGAAAACCTGGCCCAGACGGAAGATCTCCATCGACAAATCGGGGCCGACCCCGGACAGGCGATTCCCACCGCCAGCGGCGCCCTGCTCGCCGCCTACCGGGAAACCGCTACCCGGCGGGAAGAAAAGCTCAACCGTTTTCTCACCGTTAATTCGACCCTCCAGAATTCCGCCGTCTATATCCCCCGCTTGGGCCGCCAGGCACTGAGCGCCGCCTCGGCCACCCCGGCATACCAGGCCCTGGTGGCCGAACTCACCGCCACCATTTACCTGACCCGCAACAGTCTCGATCTGGAACTGCTCCAAAGCCTGGCTCTGCCTTTAGAGCAACTGCGGGCCTACCAACCGCCGACCGGCCCCCTGCGGGAAATCCACCAGGCCCTGGTGGCCCACGGCGAGGTCTTCCAGGCGCAGTTGCCGCCCTATCGCGACCTGCTCAACGACCTGCTGGCCACGGCCCGCGACAACCCCCTGACCGCGATGCACCGCGCCCTGCAAGAGGAGAATAACGCCTGGCTGGGACGGCTCAATCTCCTTTCCTACTCCTTTTTCGCCGCCTTTCTCGCCTCGGTGCTGATGATCATCGCCCTTTTGATCAAAACCGCCCGGGAAAATCTGACCCTGATCCAACTGCGGGAGGCCCTGACCGTCAACGCCACCACCGACCGTCTGACCCAACTGGCCAACCGTTTCGCCTTTGACAACGACCAGGAACAGCTCCGCAAACCGCTGCTGTTTCTGGTCAATATCGACGCCTTCAAGCATATCAACGATCTCTACGGGGTCAGGGCCGGCGATTACGTTTTGACCGCGATCGCCGCCGTCATCGAGCAACTGAAGCCGGAGACCACCTGGGCCAAAAGCTACCGCCTGGGCGGCGACGATTTCGGCTTGCTGATCGAGGAACCGGCTGGCTTCAACCGCGATCTCCTGGCCCAGCAACTGCTGGAGGCGGCGGAAAGCGAGCCCCTCAGATACCGCGAGCAGCCGATCCGGGTTACCATCTCGATCGGCATTTCCAGCCAACGGCCCCTGCTGGAAACCGCCGACATGGTGCTCAAGGAGGTCAAAAAATCACGCCGCCAGAAATTCCTGATTTACCAGGAAGCCTTCAACCTCCAGGAACGCATTTCCACCAACTTGGGCATCCTCCAGACCGCCCGGCAGGCCCTGGCAAACGATCAGGTGCTGGCCTACTATCAGCCGATCGTCGATAACCGGAGCGGGGCGGTGGCTAAATACGAATGCCTGGTGCGGCTGCGGGATGAAGAGGGCACGGTGCTGTCGCCTTTTGCCTTTCTCGATCTGGTCAAGGAATCCTCCCTCTACCCGGAATTCACCAAGCGAGTGGTGGAGAAAAGCTTTGCCGCCTTCCGCGATCTGGCTTGCGGCTTTTCGCTCAACCTTGCCATTGCCGATATTCTCGACGACGAGGTGCGGAATTTCATCATCGCCCGGATCACCGGCCAACCGGAAACCGCCCGCCGCCTGACCTTTGAAATTCTCGAAAACGAGGGGGTGGAAAACGCCGAGATGGTGCAGGCCTTCATCGCCAGGGTCAAGGAGGCGGGCTGCCAAATCGCGATCGACGACTTCGGAGCGGGCTATTCCAATTTCGCCCACATCCTCAAGCTGTCGGTGGATGCGATCAAGATCGACGCCTCCCTGATCCGCAACCTGGACCGTGACCCCCAGGCCCGGATCATGGTTCGGACCATCGTTGATTTCTGCCGCCAGCTCCATATCCAGACCGTGGCCGAATTCGTCCATTCCGCCGAAATTCACGCCATTGTCCGGGAGATGGGGGTTGATTTCTCCCAGGGTTATCACCTGGGCAAACCCGCCCCCACTCCCGAACAGCCGCTATAAGGTGCGGCAGGCGCGGCCGAAACCGCCGGGGATGGTGCCGGAGGCCCAGAAAACGGTGCCCTGCTTGAAGTCGATAAACCAGTAGCCCCCCGGTTTGCGCTCGTCGGCGAGAAAGATGAAGGGCTGTTCCTTGGAAAAAGCGGGGTCGATCAACAGCCCCTTGCCGTTGCGCTCCGGCCCCAGCAGGGCCAGGCCCTCTTCCAGGGTGGGCAGCCGCCAGTCGTCAAAACCGGCGAATTTTTCCCGGTTAAGTTGTTCGATGTAGGCGTTGACATGGCGGTAGGTGGTGATATCGCAACCGCCCCGCTGCCACATTACCCCGCCGACCAGATCGCTCACCGTCAGATCGTCCCGGTTGTCCACCAGATAGCCCTTGAACTTGCCCTCCGGCCGGCGCTGGCTGTCGTAAAAATCGAATTTGGCCAGCAGCGGCGCCACCTCCTCCTCGCCGACAAAGGCCGGGGCGCGGCGCAGGGCGACCGGAGTCAGGGCGGGCCGGGGATCATCCTTGCCCGGCAGATCGGTGGCCAGGGATTCCCTGATCTCTTCGGGGAGGGAGGGAATGACCAGGGCCGGATCGCCGCCTTCTAGGACATTGGCGATCAGCCATTGTTTGAGGGGCTCATCCACGGTGTAGCTCTTGTCCAGCATCCCCTTGCCCTGGTCGGCGACGCAGGCGTCGATCATCGCTTGGGGGGCGTCGATCCGGGCCAACACCCGGGCGAATTTCACCCCCCGCTCCATGAGGAGCAGGCGGGCCGGCTCCACCCAGGCGTCGATGTAGAAATAGTAATAGCGTTCCCGCTTGTTGCGAACCCGCAGCTTGCCGCCCCAGCTTTCAAAAATGCCGAAGGCGTCGGCCGGGGTGATCCGCCAGTCGATATCCACCGATTCCGGGGCGTCGGCCCCAAGTTTGTCGCGCAGTCCCATGTTTACTCCTTGTGGTTTTGAAATATTTTTAACTGGTTCTATGAGCCTGATTCCGGTTATTATAGGCATGTTTCGGCTGACCACAACCACTTTTGGCCATTTTCCCAGGGAACGGCGATGAAAAAAAAATCGACCCTTTACGCCACCAGTTGCGGCTCGCCGTTGCCCCTGGGGGTAAGCCGGACTCCGGTCGGTTTTAATTTTTCCCTCCTCTCCCGCCACGCCGAGGCGGTTTCCCTGGTGCTTTTCCATTCCCACCAGGAAGAACCGGTGGCGGAAATCCCCTTTGATTCCCATTATAATAAAACCGGCGATGCCTGGCACATCCTGATTCACGACTTCGACCCCGCCCTCCGCTACGGCTTCCGCCTGGCCGGCCCCTTTGATCCCACCGGCAGCGGCCACTGGTACCGGCCGGGAAAGGTGCTCCTCGACCCTTACGCCAAGGCCCTCAGCGGCGGCACCGAGTGGGGCCGGGTCTATCGCCGGGAAGGCCGCAAGCCGGGCGTACTCGGCTCCTTCCAGCGCCGCTGCCTTTATATCGAGGATGATTTCGACTGGGCCGGCGACCGCCCCCTGAACATCCCGCTCAAGGACACGATCATCTACGAGATGCATGTGCGCGGCTTCACCAGGCACCCCGCTTCCGGGGTCAAGCATCCCGGCACTTACCAGGGGATAATCGAAAAAATTCCCTATCTCAAGGAACTGGGGATCACGGCCGTGGAGCTGATGCCGGTGATGGAGTTCAACGAACTGGAAAATACCCGGATCAACCCGGCCACCGGCGAAGAACTCAAGAATTTCTGGGGCTACAGCACCCTGGCCTTTTTCGCCCCCAAGGCGGCCTATGCGGTGGACGGCCGTAACGGCCGGCAGGTGCGGGAATTCAAGGAAATGGTCAAGGCGTTGCACCGGGCCGGGATCGAGGTGATCCTGGACGTGGTCTTCAACCACACCGCCGAGGGGGGAGCGGATGGGCCGCTGATCAGCTTTCGCGGGATCGACAACACCATCTATTACCTGCTCGATCCCCATAGCCGCGACTATCTCAACTTCTCCGGCTGCGGCAACACCGTCAACTGCAACCATCCCTGGGTTCGCCACCTGATCCTCGACAGCCTCCGCTACTGGGTGATGGAGATGCACGTGGACGGCTTCCGTTTCGATCTCGCCTCGATCCTCGGGCGGGGGCCGGACGGCGAGGTGCTGGCCAATCCCCCGATGGTGGAAAAAATCGCGGAAGACCCGATTCTCGCCCATACCAAGATCATCGCCGAGGCATGGGACGCGGCCGGCCTCTATCAGGTGGGCTCCTTTTCCTCCCACTTCCGCTGGGCCGAGTGGAACGGCCGTTTCCGCGATGACGTCCGCGCCTTCATGGCCGGTCATGACGGCATGGTGACCCGGCTTGCCACCCGC
>DIKC01000166.1:0-1919 GCA_002421565.1 Desulfobulbaceae bacterium UBA5628
GCAGGCTGCCGGCGGCGGCGTTGCGCGGGTTGGCAAAGGGGGGACGGCCGTTCTGCAACTGCTGTTCGTTCAGTCGGGCCAGACCGTCGTTTTCCATGTAGACCTCGCCTCGGACCTCGAGCAGGGCGGGAGCCGGGCGATGCAGGCGCAGCGGGATCGACTTGACAGTCCGGATCTGGTCGGTGATGTCCTCGCCGGTCTGGCCATCGCCGCGGGTCGATCCCTGACTCAGCAGGCCGTTGTCGTATACCAGTTCGACGGCGAGGCCGTCGAGTTTCGGCTCGATGACATAGGCCGGCTTTTCGGTGAGGTTGAGAAAGCGCAGCAGCCGCTCCTCGAAGGCGACGATGTCGGCCTCGGTGAAGGCGTTCTCGAGGCTGAGCATCGGCAGGCGGTGCTGCACCTGGGTAAAGCTGTCCAAGGGGGGGCCGCCGACCCGCCGGCTCGGCGAATCTTCGGTGGCCAGCTCCGGATGACGGGACTCGAGATAAAGCAGTTCCCGGAACAGCCGGTCGTATTCACCATCCGAGATCACCGGCGCGTCGAGGGTATAATAGCGGTAGCTGTGGTCGTTGAGCTGGCGGCGTAGTTCGAGTATGCGCTGGGCGTCGTCCATGTCGTCGTTGTTCTGGTGGATTGAGGATCCTGTCGGCCAGGGCGATGGTGTCGCTCCGACCGCGGCATACTTTGTTGCAATATAAAGTATGGGACTTCCGGCAAGGTGATCTGCGAATGAAGTATATACCCCATCCGCCGATCGTGGCTAAACTATTTTGCGCCTGAGCGGAGCAAACATGCGTCAGCGCAGAGAGGTCCGGCTTTCCTGTTGCCCACCGGCGGCTATCCGGCTATGCTTGCCTTGCAGTTGTCGGCGCGGACTGCTGGGCCTGATCCGGCATCCATGCCGGCGGCAGGGATCGATCGTACGGAAACCGGTGAGGGAAACATGCATATCTTGGTGACCGGAGGGGCAGGGTACATCGGCAGCCATACCTGTCTCGCATTGCTGCAGGCAGGGTATCAGGTTACGGTGATCGACAATCTCTGCAACGCCAGCGAGGAATCACTGCGGCGGGTGATGGAACTGTGCGGCCGGGACCTGGTCTTCCACCGCGCCGATCTCTGCGACAAGGAGGCGATCGATGCCGTCTTTCGCGGGACCCCGACCCGGTTCGACGCGGTGATCCACTTCGCCGGGTTGAAGGCGGTCGGCGAATCGGTCGGCGCCCCGCTGCGCTATTACAGCAACAACCTCGGCGGCACCCTGGTGCTGTGCGAGGTCATGGCCGCCCACGGGGTCAGGGACATCGTCTTCAGCTCGTCGGCGACCGTCTACGGCGATCCGGCCANNGCTGTGCGAGGTCATGGCCGCCCACGGGGTCAGGGACATCGTCTTCAGCTCGTCGGCGACCGTCTACGGCGATCCGGCCACGGTACCGATCACCGAGGATTTCCCCCTCTCCTGCACCAACCCCTACGGCCGCACCAAGTTGATGACCGAAGAGATCCTGCGCGATCTCCACATCGCCGATCCGGCTTGGAACGTCATCCTGCTCCGTTATTTCAATCCCGTCGGGGCCCACGCCAGCGGGCGGATCGGCGAAGACCCGCTGGATGTCCCCAACAACCTGATGCCCTACATCGCCCAGGTCGCCGTCGGGCAACTGGAGTGCCTGTCGGTGTTTGGTGATGATTATCCCACCCCAGACGGCACCGGGGTTCGCGATTATATCCATGTCGTCGATCTCGCCTACGGCCATGAAAAGGCCCTGCTCCGCCTCCGGCAACGACCCGGCGTCGCGGTCTACAATCTCGGCACCGGCCGCGGCTGCAGCGTCCTCGAAATGATCGCCGCCTTCGAACAGGCAAGCGGCCGGAAAATCCCCTACCGCATCGTTCCCCGCCGGGCCGGGGATGTC
>DIKC01000166.1:1970-8584 GCA_002421565.1 Desulfobulbaceae bacterium UBA5628
GGCAGATGTGCGAGGACACCTGGCGCTGGCAGATCGCCAACCCCTCCGGCTATCGCTGACGGCGGTTGCCGGCAGGGCGAACCAGCCTTGCCGCCGGGCTCGTCGCCGCCGCCGCTTGTTTTTCATCCTTCCACCCCGATGGGCCGTGCCGTCGTTTCTTCCCCCTGCAGCACCGGTCTTCCCGGAACACTCGAAAATACCGCAGAGATAATCGGATACGCCGTCGTCAAACAATAACCGTTACGCAGATATACCTTTCCGGCATAAGGGGCCGTAACGAAATGGTGAAAAATAAAACGGTTATTTCGTAACGGCCCCTAAGTTTGTCTGCAGCCTTCCGCCGTACTACCAGGTGGTAGTCAACTCCGTGCGGGCAAGCCCAGGTGGCGATATCAGTAGAATATATGGCTGCGGCCATCACTGATAATTTCTCTTGATATTGGTCTGGAGCAATGGTAACGTCGCATCAAAATCAACAAGAGGCACTGTTTGCACAATGGCACAAAAAAATCTCTCGACCGTGATCTTTGGTTGCGGCAACGTCGTCATGGGTGATGACGGCTACGGTCCGGCAGTCGTCGACGCCCTCAACTCCCGCTATCAATTGCCGCCGGGGGTGGAGGCGATCGATGCCGGCACCGGTATTCGCGAGTATCTGTTTGATTATATCCTGACGGCCGATGGCCGGCCTGACCGGATCATCGTCCTCGATGCGGTCGATTTTCCCGACCGGCAGCCGGGCGATGTCTTTCTCATCGACACATCGGCAATTCCTCCGAAGAAAATCCACGATTTTTCCCTCCATCAGTTTCCCACCGTCAACCTGCTGGTCGAACTGGAACAGCATACCGGTGTGCGGATCTTTATCCTGGCAGCCCAGGTCGAGACCATTCCCGAAGAAATCACCCCGGGGCTCTCGCCACCGATGTCGGCTGCCGTCTCTGTCGCATGTGAGAAGGTGTTACACATTCTTTCCGAATAAGCTCAATGAGGTGACCGTGTATGATGTATGAATTTAGAGTCAGCGAAATGGCAGAGGAGTTTGGCGTCCATCGGAACACCATCCGCAACTGGATCGCCGCCGGGACGCTTCCCGCCAAGGAAGGTCCCGGGCGCAAGTATCTGATGAAGTTCGACGATTATCAAATTCTCTGCCAGAAATTCGGCCGTGAACCGCATATCCGGCCGGACAGTTATATCGATCTCGCCACCGTCAAGACGATGGACGCCAGGGCCGAGCAGGAGATGGTGCCGCTGGAACTGGATGGGCATCACAGCGAGATCGCCGTCGACCCGAGCTGGGCCGATGCCTGCCTGACCTGCGGCACCTGCGCCAGCGCCTGTCCGATTGCCGGTGTCGACGGCCTCGATCCACGCAAGGTTGTGCGCATGGCGGTCCTTGGCATGGACCAGGAACTGGTCGACAGCCAGTGGCCCTGGAAATGCACGATGTGCGGCAAGTGCGAGGTCTCCTGTCCCGCCAACATCCAGATCGTCGCCCTGATGCGCAAGCTCCGCGGTCTCCGCGACCGCGACAAGGTCCCCGGGCCGATCCACAAGGGGGTCGTGATGTGCCTCGAGCGCGGCAACAATCTCGGCATTCCCAAGGACGACTTCGTCTTCCTGTGTCAGGAACTGGGTGAGGAACTGGCGGCCGACAGCTGCCCCGGCTTTGTCACCCCGATCGATGTCCACGGCGCCAGGGTGCTCGTCACCATCAATTCAAAGGAGCCGTACGGCGAGCCGGATGACATGAAGTTCTGGTGGAAGATCTTCCATGCCGCCGGCGAGTCCTGGACCATCGCCTCGGAGAACTGGGAAGGCGTCAACTGGGGTCTGTTCTCCGGTGACGATGCGGCGATGAAGGTCATTGTCGGCCGGATCGTCGACAACATGCGGAGGTTGAACTGCCAGGTCCTCCTCCTCCCGGAATGAGGCCACGCCTACTTTGCAACCCGGTCCGGGTTGAACAGGTGGTTTCCGGAAGTCTTCAACGAGTTCAAGATCGTCTCGGTTTTCGAACTGTTGATGGAATACATCAGGGAAGGGAAGATCGAGCTGGACAACACCGTCCACACCATGCCTGCCGTTTTTCATGATCCCTGCAACTATGGCCGCAAATCCGTCAAGGCCTTCGGTCAGGCGTTTTTCGAGGAGGGCCGGGAGATTTCCCGGGCCTGCTGCCCCGATCTGCGCGAGCTGTATCCGAACCGGATGGAGGCCTACTGTTGCGGCGCCGGTGGCGGCGCCTGGGCCATGCCGTTCAGCGCCGAACGGGTGTTCTACGGCCGAACCAAGGCCCGCCAGATCTCCGAATCGGGCGCCCACCTGGTCATCGCCCCGTGTCACAACTGCCGTGACCAGATCATGAAGTCACTGAACAAGGAGTACGATCTCGGCATCGAGGTCAAGTACATCTGGGAGCTGGTCGCGGATTCGCTGATCATGCCGAACAAACAGTAACGGAAGCGGCAAGCAGCGATCCGCGCTTCCCGCTGCTTGCCGGCAAGGGCTTGAACATCATGTAGCACCCCGCAATTCTCGGCAATTCGGGGTATGCACTATTTACAAGAGGAGTACCTGTCATGCTGGACACGAAAAAAGTTGGCTCGGTAATGATTGTGGGAGGTGGCGTCACGGGGATGCAGGCGGCCCTGGATCTCGCTGACTCCGGGTATTACGTCTACCTGGTCGAAAAATCAGGGGCGATCGGCGGGGCCATGGCCCAGCTCGACAAAACCTTTCCCACCAACGACTGTTCGCTCTGAATTCTCGCGCCCAAGCTGGTGGAGGCCGGTCGGTCTCCCAATATCGAGATTCTGAGCAACACCGATTTTCTGGAACTTTCCGGCAAGCCGGGCAACTTCACCGCCAAGCTGCGCCGGCGGCCCCGCTACATCGACGCCGACAAGTGCACGGCCTGCGGGATGTGCACCCAGTACTGCCCCCGCCATCTGGTGGACAGCTACAACGAAGGGCTGGCCGTGACCCGGCCGATCCATATCGACTATCCCCAGGCGGTTCCGGCCTCCTATTTCATCGACCCGGAACAGTGCCTCCACTTAAAGCACGGCACCTGCAAGATTTGCGTTCCGGTCTGCCGGGCCAAGGCGATCGATTTCTCCCAGCAACCCGAAGATATCTCCCTCAAGGTCGGGGCGGTGATCATGTCCCCCGGCTTTGGGCGGGTACCCGATGAGGCCCTGAGCAAGTACGGTTACGGCAAGCATCCCGACGTCCTCACCAGCCTGGAGTTCGAGCGGCTGCTCTGCGCCTCCGGCCCCTTTGAGGGCGAACTGCTGCGTCTCTCCGACTGCAAGCATCCCAAAAAGATCGCCTTTATCCAGTGCGTCGGCTCCCGCGATCTGACCTGCGGCAATGGCTACTGCTCCTCGGTCTGCTGCATGTACGCGATCAAGGAAGCGATGGTGGCCAAGGAGCATGAGCCGGAGCTAGAGATCACCATCTACTACATGGACATGCGAACCCAGGGCAAGGGCTTTGACGCCGCCCGTACCCGGGCCGAGGCCAAGGGGATCAAGTTCGTCCGGGCCCGGGTGGCCGATGTCATGCCCTGGAATGAGCAACTCAAGCTGACCTATTCCACCCTGGAGGGCGGCCACCTGTTCGAACCCTTTGACATGGTGGTCCTTTCGGTGGGGCTCGACGCCCCGGCCGATGCCCGCAAACTGGCGGAAATCGGCGGCTTTGAATTGAACAATTACGACTTCTGCCAAACCGGCGGCTTTACTCCGCTGCTGACCTCCCGGCCCGGAGTGGTGGTGGCCGGCGCCTTCCAAGGCCCCAAGGACATTCCGGAAAGCGTGACCCAGTCCAGCGGCGCGGCCGGGATTGCCGCCGCCTTGATCAAGCAGGACCGGGGCAAGGGGGTGGTGATCAAGTCCTACCCGGCGGAACAGCCCCCGGCCGAGGACGAGGAAATCCGGATCGGGGTCTTTGTCTGCCACTGCGGGGTGAACATCGCCAGCGTGGTCGATGTGCCGGAGGTGGACCGTTACGTGGAGGGGATGGAAGGGGTGGTCTATCACGCCCAGAGCCTCTACAGTTGCTCCCAGGACGCCCAGGAAGTGATCAAGCAGAAGATCAAGGAACACAACCTCAACCGGGTGGTAATCGCCGCCTGTTCGCCCCGTACCCATGAGCCGCTGTTCCAGGAAACATTGAAGGACGCCGGTCTCAACCGTTGCCTCATCGAGATGGTCAATATCCGCGATCAATGTTCGTGGGTTCATGCCAACGAACCGGAAGCCGCTACCCAAAAGGCCGAGGATCTGGTGCGGATGGGGGTGGCCAAGTCCCGCCACAGCAAGCCCCTGCCCGAACAGACGGTGCCGGTTACTCCCCGGGCCCTGGTTCTGGGCGGCGGCATTGCCGGGATGACCGCGGCCCTCAACCTGGCCGACCAGGGCTTTGAAACCGTGCTGGTCGAGCGGGAAAAGGAGTTGGGCGGCCATCTCCGCAACCTCCACGCCACCTTGAGCGGCGAGCCCTTTGCCAAAATGCTCAAGCAGACCGCCGAGCAGGTGAAGAAACACAAGCTGATCAAATTGCTCACCGAGAGTGAACTGGTGCAGGTCAACGGCTTTGTCGGCAACTTCAACTCGGTGATCAAGACCACCAAGGGCAAGAAGGAAAGCGAAAGCACCATCGAGCACGGGGTGATTGTGATCGCCACCGGCGGCCGGGAGTATCGGCCGGAAAAGGTGCTGGAGCAGCCGGTCAAGTATTCGGCCGCGATTCTGACCCAGACCGATCTTGAACAGCGGCTGGCCGGCAGCGGCAAGAACCGGGCTCCGGCCAGCGTGGTCATGATCCAGTGCGCCGGCAGCCGGGGCGACGATCTCGCCTATTGCAGCAAGGTGTGTTGCAACCAGGCGGTGAAGAACGCCTTGCAAATCAAGGCGATCAACCCGGAATCCCAGGTGGTGGTTCTCTACCGCGATCTCCGCACCTACGGCTATGCCGAGGACGCCTACCGCGAGGCGCGGGAAAAGGGGGTGCTCTTCGTACCCTACGGCATGACCGCCAAACCGGCGATCAGCGCCGCCGACAAGGCCCCCAAGGTGACCTATTACGATCCCCTGTTGCGGGAGGAAGTGACCCTGGCCCCCGACCTCCTGGTGCTGAGCACCGGCATGGTGCCGGAAGGCACCGAGGAACTGAGCCGGCTGCTCAAAGTGCCGGTCAACGAGGACAAGTTCTTCCTCGAGGCCCACGTCAAGCTGCGGCCGGTGGAACTGCCGGTTTCCGGGGTCTATCTCTGCGGGCTGGCCCATTCACCCAAGCCGGTGGACGAGATCATCGTCCAGGCCCAGGCAGCGGCGGCCAAGGCGGCTATTCCCCTGGTCAAGGGCAAGGTGACGGTGGAGCCCACCGTCTCCAGCGTTGATCCGAGCCTCTGCATCGGCTGCGGGATCTGCGAATCCCTCTGCCCCTACCAGGCGATCCGGATTACCAAGGACAAGGACAACAAGCGCAAGGCGGAGACCATCACCGCCTCCTGCAAGGGCTGCGGCATCTGCGCCTCCCACTGCCCGGTGTTCGCCATCTCCATGGGCGGCTTCACCGACGAGCAGATCAGCGCCCAGATCAAAGCCTTCGGCGAAGCGACCAACAAGGAGTAGTTCTATGGCCAAGCAAGAATTCAGCCCCCGGATTCTCGGGTTTCTCTGCAACTGGTGCTGCTACGCGGCGGCCGACAGCGCCGGGGTATCGCGCTACCAGTATCCCCCCAACCTGCGGACCATCCGGGTGATGTGCACCGGCCGCCTTGATCCCGCCTTTGTCTTCCGGGGTTTTGCCGAGGGAGCGGACGGGATTTTCACCGGCGGCTGACAACTTGGCGAATGCNNATTACCAGGTTGGTAATTACGACGCAATGGGAGTACACGCTTTGGTGCGGCAGGTGCTGACCGAGGTGGGAATCAAACCGGAACGCTTTGACCTGCAATGGGCCTCGGCCGCGGAAGCGCCCCGCTTCGTCAAGCTGATCACCGACTTCACCGCCCGCATGCGGGAACTCGGCCCGATCGGCGAGGCCGAGGGGCTGAGCCAAGAAGAAGTGCAAAAACGGCTGGCGGCGGCGGTAAAGCTGGTCGAGGATCGCAAAGTCCGGATGGCCCTGGGCACCGCCACCAAGGCGATCCGCAAGGATGCCGTCTTCACCAGGGAGCACATCGACGCGGTCATGGCCGACAAGCTGGCCAAATCGATTCAATCCGGCCTGGAGGGGATTAAGGGTTAAGCCATTTCCATGCTGATGTCCTTGGCCGGGGCGGAGTGGGTGAGGGCGCCGATCGAGATCCGATCCACTCCGGTTTCGGCGATGGCGCGGATATTGTCCAACCTGACTCCGCCCGAGGCCTCCAGCAAGGCCCGGCCCCGCACCAGGGCCACCGCCTGGCGCATCATGGCCGGGGTCATGTTGTCCAGCATGATGATCTCCACCCCGGCTGCCAGGGCCTCTTCCACCTGGGCTATGGTTTCGCACTCCACCTCCACCGCCGGCCCGTTCAGCCCGTTGTAGTCCCGTACCTTGCGCACCGCCTCGGCAATGCTGCCGGCCGCCGCGATGTGATTGTCCTTGATCAGGA
>DIKC01000166.1:8710-21197 GCA_002421565.1 Desulfobulbaceae bacterium UBA5628
AAGGCGGCGGTGAGGGTGGCGATCCCGCACAGGCGCTGGGCCAGATTAAGGGCCACCCGCTCGGCGGCCAGCAGATCCCGTACCGGCCCGGCAATCTCCAGCAGGCACGTTCCCGCCGCCACCCTGGCCCCGTCACCCACCAGTGCTTTCGCTGCAATCGCCGGATTGCGGGCGCTGAAAACCAGCGGCGCCAGCTCTTCGATCCCGGCCGTTACCATCTCTTCCTTGGCGATGAACTGCGCCCGGCCCATTACCTCGGACGGGAAGATCGCCTCGCCGGTGATGTCCCCCCGTCCCAGGTCTTCCGCCAAAAAGTTGCGAATCAACGGCAACAGGGCCGTTTTTGTTTGATTATTTTTGAACATTCGCCGCCTTCCCCGTGTCTATTTACTTGTCGCTGACCATGACAATCATTTATAGTCCCCATGCCGATTATAGCGGCGCAACCAGGAAGAACAAGGAGAATAGCTGATGAGCGAACCAGGTAAAGCACCCATGCCGGGCCCGCCGGGCGGTGGCCCGCCGCCGGGGGGAGGAGGAAAACCGCCGATGCCGGGGCCGCTNNCCCCGCCAAGCCGCCGGTCAAGATGGTCAAACAGGAAACCCTCTTTTTCACCGCCTTTGCCTGTCTGGTGATCGGTTTTCTGGCCGGGATCGTATTCAGCGTTTACAAGCTGCCCGGCGCTGCGATGACGGGCGGAGGCGGGGGGCAGCAAACCGCCGCCGGGCCGGGAGAAATGACCCCGGAACAGGCCCGGGTGCTCCTTTCCCTGGAACGGGAAGTGGCGACCAATCCGGACAACGTCCAGGCCTGGACCCAGCTCGGACATGTTTACTTTGATACCGATCAGCCGCAAAAGGCGATCGAGGCCTACGACAAATCCCTGGCTCTGGAGCCGGACAATCCCGATGTGCTCACCGATCAGGGGGTAATGTACCGCCGGATCGGCGATGCCGCCAAGGCGGTGGCCGCCTTTGAGCGGGCGATCGCTCTCAACCCCCGCCATGAAACCGCCCGTTTCAACAAGGGCATTGTCCTTCTCTACGATCTTCACGACAAGGAAGGCGGACTCAAGGTCTGGGAGGAACTGCTGGAAATCAATCCCGGCGCTTACGCCCCCAACGGCCAACTGGTACGGGAGATTGTCGCTGAAATAAGAAAAACGCCGTAGTCCCTTGCGGGGCGACCCGTTGGTCGCCCCGCAACCCCCTTCCTGCCCCTTTCTTTCCTTTACTCTTTTCTTGCCTTGTTTTAAGCTTTGATTTATATAGTCCCGATTATCTTGCTTTTTTGCTTAATGGCAACGGGCGGCGGCCGGTCGTCCAAGGAATGGCATGGAATTTCGTTTTCTCGACAGGTGTCTGGCCCGGCGGCGGGCGTGGTTGCTGCCCCTGGCCGTCCTGGCCGGGCTGGTTCTGCTCTCCGCCACCGGCAACTATCTTCACCTCCGGGGCCATGTGGTGGACATGGCCCATCATTACGCCGAGGGCATTGCCCGGCTGATCAACGACGCCCGCCTCTGGAACGCCGAGCACGGCGGGGTTTATGTCCCGGTCAGCGAGCTGGCCGAACCCAATCCCTACCTGAAAAGTCCCCGCCGCGATCTTGTTACCAGCGATGGTCAAGCCCTGACCATGATCAACCCGGCCTACATGACCCGCCAGATATCCGAGGTGACCGAACGCCAGGCCGGGCTGGTCATCCATTTAACCAGTCAACGGCCGCTCAATCCCGGCAACGCCGCCGACCCCTGGGAAGAGGAAGTTCTAAAGGGCTTTGCCGGGGATAAATATTCGAAGCCGTACCGCCTCGAGCTGGTTGCCGCCGAGGACGGCGCTCTCTTCCGCTACATGATCCCGCTTTTGGTCAAAAAGCCCTGTCTCGCTTGTCATGCCGCCGACGGCTACCAGGAAGGGGAACTGCGGGGCGGGATCAGCGTCACCTTCCCGGCCGCCCCCCATTTTGCCATGATCGATTCCCAGGTGGGCTGGATGCTGGCCGGCCACGGGGCGGCCTTCCTGCTGGTGGGGGCGGCGTTGGTGCTGCTCCTGACCCGTCTTCAGGAACAATGGCTGGCCACCAAAACCCTGCTGGCGACCCAAGAAGCCACCATTGCCATCCGGACGGAAAGCCTGGCCGCCGGCAAGCACGCCCTGGAAGAGGAAATCGAGGCCCGCCGTCAGGTGGAAAGCGATTTGCGGCAACAGATGGAGCGCTATCAGACGATCATCAACACCGCTGCCGAAGGTTACTGGGAGCTTGACCCTGAACGCCGGACCGTGACGGTCAACGAGGCCCTCTGCGCCATGCTCGGCTATGCGCCGGAGGAAATGGTGGGGCGGGAACCCACTGAATTTACCGATTGGCGGAACGCCGACATTTTCCGGCAGCAGCTTGCCGCCAGGGAAATCACCCGCCACCGAGCCTTTAATGTCGTCATGCAGACCAGGGACGGCCACGAACGCCACGTCCGCTTCCACGGCACTTCCCTTTTCGATGACGATAATCGGTTGCTCGGCTCCTTTGCCTTTGTCACCGACATCACCGAATTGCTCCAGATTAGGGAATCGGCCGCCGCCTATGCCCTGGAACTGGAGCGGAGCAACCGGGAGTTGCAGGATTTCGCCCATATCGCTTCCCACGATCTCCAGGAACCGCTACGCACCATCGTCTCCTTCGGGGACCGGCTGCTCCTGAAATACTCGTCCTCCCTGGACGAAAAGGGCCGCGATTATCTCGAACGGATGCAGAAGGCGGCCATGCGGATGCAGCAATTAATCGAAGACCTGCTCAATTATTCCCGGGTAACCAGGCGCAACGGGGCCTTGCGGCCGGTTGACCTGAATCTGGTGCTGGCCGAGGTTCTCGAAGACCTGGATCAGCGGATCCGGGAAAACAAGGCGGTGGTGGAGATCGATCCGCTGCCGGTAATCTCCGGCGACCACAGCCAGATCCACAGCCTTTTCCTCAACCTGATCGGTAATGCCCTTAAATTCCAGCCACCGGACACCACGCCCCTGGTGCGGGTTTCCGGCCGCCAACTGGCCGGTGAGCAGGTGGAAATCACGGTGACCGACAACGGCATCGGCTTTGATGAAAAATATCTCGATCGCATCTTCCGCCCCTTCCAGCGTTTGCACGGCCGCGATGCCTACCAGGGCACCGGCATGGGGCTGGCGATCTGCAAGAAAATCGTCGAGCGCCACCACGGCGAAATTATCGTCCACAGCGCCCCGGGGCAGGGGGCGGTATTCAAAATAATCCTGCCGGGTTAAGGCGGGATCATCACCGGGAAAAGAGTAACGGAGGCGGAGATTCATGAACAACGGCAGCCGGGCGGTGAACATTCTCATCGCCGAAGACGACGAGGACGATTACGTCCTGATCAGCGACACCCTCAAGGAGTACCGGGTGGCCAACACCATCAACTGGGTCAAGGACGGCGAGGAGCTGATGGATTATCTCCTTCACCAGGGCGAATATTCCGATCCGGCCAAATCGCCCCGGCCCTCCCTGATTTTGCTCGATCTCAACATGCCCAGAAAGGACGGCCGGGAGGCGCTCAGGGAAATCAAGGGCAATCCCCGGCTGCGGCGGATTCCGGTGGTGGTCTTGACCACCTCCCAGTCCGATGAGGATATTGTCCGTTCCTACGACCTGGGGGTCAATTCCTACGTTCGCAAACCCATGCGTTTCCATGATTTTGTCGAGGAGGTCAAGGCCCTTGGCCGCTACTGGTTTGAGATCGTGGAACTGCCGCGGGAGGGGGATTGAGCCATGCTGGAAAGCACGGCCATCAACCCGGAAGGCGCCGCTCCCTGGAAAATCCTGGTGGTGGACGACAATGACGATGACCTGTTCCTGATCCGCGATCTTCTGGAAGAGGACTGGCCCGGCGGCGTCGCTCCGGCGGTGACCACCGCCGCCACCTTCGAGGAGGCGCTGCGGCTGGCCGGCAAGGATGCCTTTGATCTTTGCCTCTTCGATTATCAACTGGGGCGGGAAGACGGTCTCCGTCTCCTGGAAACCGTCCGCAACCAGGGGATATCTACCCCGGTGATCCTTCTCACCGGCCATGGCGACGAAGAGGTGGCGGTGGCGGCGATGAAGGCCGGGGTGGCCGATTACATCCCCAAGCGGCGTCTCTCCCCGGAACTGCTCCAGCACGCGGTGCGCTACGTGATCGAGATGCACCGGGCCGAGTTGCTGCGGCAAAGGGCCGAGACCGCCCTCATGGAGTCTGAGGAACGCTACCGGGAACTGGTCTTCAACATCCCGGCCGCCATCTGCGAACTGGCCCCCAGCGGCGCCATCCTCTTCGTCAATCCGGCCTTGCGGGAGATTTCCGGCTATACTGAGGAAGAGCTGGTCGGCAACAACTGGTGGGATATTTTCCGGGTAGAGCCGCTTCTCCGCAAGCAGGCCGGGGAGCTTTCCTGCCGGAACAACCCGGAGTTGACCAAGCGTTTCGAGTTGACCATCCATGCCAAGGACGGCACTCCCCGGGTGCTCAACTGGAACGTCACCTGCCGCCTGGATCAGGAGGGCGTTCTCCAGCAGATGGTCTGCGTCGGAGTGGATATCAGCGAACTGGTGCAGTTGCGGGAGGAGTTGAAGGCCCTGGCGATCACCGACGAGTTGACCGGGCTCCTCAACCGGCGCGGCTTCTTCACCCTGGGCGAGCATCAGTTGCGCCTGGCCGCCCGCCAGCGCAAGGATTTGTTCATGATTTACGCCGATCTCGACAACATGAAAACAATCAACGATACCCTCGGCCACGAGGCCGGGGATGAAGCCCTGCGGGCCGTAGCCTCGGTTCTGCGGGAGACCTTCCGGGAAAGCGACGTGATCGGCCGGCTGGGCGGCGATGAATTCGCGGTGCTGGTGGCCGGCGCTCCGGGCCATGATGATGCCCAGATTCGCCAACGGCTGGCGGAAAACCTGGCCCGCCATAACCGGCACTCCTCATCGGCCCTGGCGATCAGCGTCGGAGTGGCCCGGCTGGCGGCCGGCGATAAGCTTTCCCTCGATCTTTTCGTCAAACAGGCCGACCATTTGATGTATGAAGAAAAGCAGCGCCGTCGGACGACCGGGCGGGATTGAGCATGTCGCCCGGGCTTACCCGCCACTCCTCGACCACCCGGATCATCTTGGTCACCCTGGCGACTTTTGCGATGGTCATCGTCTTGAGCGCCGTCATCTTTTATCAGATGCTGCGGCGGGATATAGCGCAGCTGGTTTTTTCCCAGCAGTTTTCCACGGTCTCGCTGCTGGCCAATCGGATCGACCGTCATTTCAGGGAACAATTGGCGGTCTTGGAGGCGATTGCCGGCCAGATCGTGGCGGGCAATGATTTTTTGCCTGTTGGCCAGATCCAGACCTCCCTTGACAATCGCGTTCATCTAAAGCGTTTTTTTAACGGCGGGTTGATGGTGCTGGATGCGGATGCCACCGTTTTGGTGGAGTCATCCCGGCCATACGGCCGGCAAGGGGTCAACTACAGCGACAGCAAACATTATCAGCGGCTGTTCGCGGAAAATCGTCAGTTGATCGGGCCGGTGCTGATCGGCCGTCAGATGCGGGTCTGGATAGTGCCGGTCAGTGTCCCGGTCAGGGGTGAAGATGGTCATCTGATCGGGGTGTTGACCGGGGTGATAGACCTGGCGGCGGAAAACAACTTTCTCAATGAGGCGACCCGTTATTATTACGGGAGCAGCGGCGGTTTTCTGATTGCCGACCTGGAGGTGGGGAGAATTATTGCCGCCACCGACCGCGAGCGGATTTTTCAGCCGATTCCGCCGCCCGGGGTCAATCCCGTGCACGACCGCTTTGTGGCGGGTTTTGAGGGCTCCGGAATTGCGCTCAGTCACGGAGGGGTTGAGCATGTCGGCTCGGGTGCGCGAGTGCCGATCACCAACTGGCTGGTGGTGTCGATCCTGCCCGCCGCCGAGGCCCTGGCGCCAGCCTACAGGATCGGTCGGCGAATTTCCTGGGCCGGATTGGCGATTCTGCTGCTGGCTGGTGGGTTGATCGCCTGGTTTATCAAGCGGCAGCTTGATCCCCTGGTGGAAACCGCCGATACCCTGGATGCCATGACCGCCGGCCGTAAGTCCTTATCTCCTCTGCCGGTCACCCGGACGGATGAGGTGGGCCGGCTGCTGACCAGCTTTAATCGGCTCTTTGTTTTCGTTCAGGCCGGCGAGGAAAAATTCCGCAGCCTGGCCGAAACCAGCATTGACCTTATCTTCCGCCTCTCCGCCGACGGGTTGATCACTTATTGCTCTCCGGCGGCCCGGAAAATCATGGGGAGGGAGCCGGAACGGATGGTCGGCACCGATTTTCGCCGCCATATCGCCCCTGAGGATTTGGGCAAGGTCGAGCAGGGGTTCATCACCGCCATCCAGGGCGAAAACGTCCGCCTCTGGGATCTGACCCTGCGGCGGGGCGACGGCAGCACCTTTGTCGGCGAGATCAACATCGCTCCGATCCGGGAGGACGGGCGGATCACCGGAGTGCAGGGGGTGGTGCGGGATGTCACCCGGCGGCGGCAGGCGGCCGCCACCCTGGCCCATCAATTCATGTTCCAGAAAATGGTGGCCGATATTTCCGCCCTTTTCGTCAAGCCGGCGGCGGATGATCTCGACCGGGCGATCGAACGGGCCCTGGCCTTGAGCGGCTCGTTTTTCCAGGTGGACCGGGCTTATGTTTTTCTTTATGCCCCGGACCAGAGCCGGATGAACAATACCCATGAGTGGGGCGCGGCCGGGATTTCCCTCCAGAAGGAACGAATCCAGGATGTGCCCCGCGACGCCTTTCCCTGGCTGGCCGAGCGCCTGGCCGCCGGTAAGCCGGTTCAGATCCCGGAGGTGGCGCTGCTGCCGCCCGAGGCCGGGGCGGAAAGGGCGGAATTCAACGCCCAGGAGATCAAATCCCTGCTCCTTTTCCCTCTCCACGGCCCGGAGCGGCCAATCGGCTTCATGGGTTACGACTCGGTGCGCCGGCTTCGCTTTTGGACGGATGAAGAGATCGGTCTGCTCAAGGTAGTGGCGGAGATCATCGGCAACGCCCTGATCCGGGGCGAGGTGGAGGCGGAATTGCGCCGCAAAAGCGTCGAGCTGGCCCGCTCCAACGCCGAACTGACCGATTTCGCCTATATCGCCTCCCACGACCTCCAGGAGCCGCTGCGCAAAATCAGCGCCTTTGGCGATCGCCTGCAAAGCAAGTATGAAGCGGTGCTGGATGAAAAGGGGAAGGATTACCTGGCCCGGATGCAAAACGCGGCCCTGCGGATGGAACAGATGATCAACGATCTCCTGAGTTATTCGCGGGTTACAACCAAGGCCAGACCGATGGCGCCGGTGGCCTTGAACGAGGTGCTGGACGAGGTGCTGGATACCCTGGAATGCACCAGGAAGGAGCTGGCGGCCGAGATCGAGATCGGCCAACTGCCGTTGGTGATGGCGGATCGCGGTCAGATGTACAGCCTGTTCCAAAATCTGCTCGGCAATGCCTTGAAATACCACCGGCCGGGGGTGGCGCCCCGGATCAGGGTAGAGGCCGACCCGCCGCAAGGGGGGAGGGTAATGATCCGGGTCAGCGACAACGGGATCGGCCTCGAGGAAAAATACGCCGAGCGGATTTTCCGGCCCTTCCAGCGGTTGCACGGCCGCAGCGAATATCCCGGCAGCGGCATCGGGCTGGCGATCTGCAAGAAAATAGTGGAGCGTCACCACGGCGAGATTAAGGTTCAGAGCACTCCCGGCCAGGGCGCGGTTTTCAGCGTGATTCTGCCGTGGCGGCCGCAATCGTAAGAGGGGGAAAATGATGAGCAAGGAACAACGGCGCTCCCAGCGGGTGGAGATCACTCTGCCGGTGCGGATCATGCTGCGCGACAACCGAAGCGGCCTCAATCTGGCCGAAACCTCCGGCCGGATCGACGATATTTCCCGGCACGGGTTGCGTCTTACCACTCCCCAGATCAAGGCCGGCTCTTTTCATCTTTTCTATGCCTTCAATGAAAACGAAACCCAGACCCTTTATCTGGAAATCCAGGCCGAAGAGGCGGAGGGGATACGGTGGGAGATTCCGGCCCGGCCGGTCTGGTTCGATCACCTTCTCAGCGCCCCGGGCAAACCCTTTCAGCTCGGCCTGGAGTTTGCGTGCGAACCGGAAGACGAGGCGGTGGAGTGGCTCAACCGCCTGGTCGCCACCCGCAAGCGCCGCCAGAGCTGGCTGGGCCGCCTTTTTTCGTGAGGATAAGCCGTTTTATTGGGACCAGAGTTCCGGATCCACCACCCCGATTTTGACCGCGTAGCGCACCAGGGACGAGGTGTCGCTGAGGCCGAGCTTGCGGACGATGTTGGCCCGGTGTTTTTCCACCGTGCGGGGGCTGCGGAAGAGAATAGCGGCCACTTCCTTGGTCGTGTGGCCCTGGACCACCAGCCGGAACACCTGTTGCTCGCGGCGGGAGAGGCTGTCGTAACCGGAGAACTCCTGCTGATCCTGGGTTTTGGGCTTAAGGTATTTGCGGATCACTTCGGCGTTCAGGGCCGGGCTGAGAAAATATTGCCCGGCCGCGGTTTTGCGGATCGCCTCCCGCACTTCCTTGCCGGAATCGGTTTTAAGCAGATAGCCCAAGGCGCCGGCGCTTAATGCCTGGTGAACGTAGGCCTCCTTGTCGTACATCGAAAGCATGACGATGGCGACTTCCGGCAGGGTTTCCTTGAGCAGGGGGATCGTTTCCAGGCCGTTGAGCCGGGGCATGGACACATCCAGCAAAACCACATCGGGTTTGATTTTTCTGGCCCGGTTGAGCAGCTCCCGTCCGTCAACCGCGTCGCCCACCACCTCCAGATCGTTTTGGTCCATCACCAGGTTGCGGATGCCGTCATGCACCAGAGTGTGATCGTCGGCCACCATGATTCTGATCTTGTCCCGCATTGCCGCAATCCTCCCTTACGCCGGTTCCACTCAATTCGGTTCGCAGCCCACTTCCGCCCGGATGGTGGTGCCTCCCGGTTGTCGTGAATGAATGGTCAGGGTGCCGCCGATACCGGCCATTCTTTCCCTCATCCCGCGCAGTCCGAGCCCTTCTGGCGCGGATTCGGGGGAAAAGCCGACGCCGCTATCCTTGATTTCGAGAATGACCGAAGGATAACTGAAAATCAGCCTCACCACTACTTCTTGGGCGGCGGCGTGATGGGCAACGTTGTCCAGGGCCTCCCGCAACACCCGAAAAAGGGCAATCTCATGTTCCGCTCTTAGTTTGCAAGGGCTGCCCACCGCCAAAAAGGTAGGGCTTGTTCCCTGGTGATGGCGGCCGAAATCATCGACGCACCAGGCCAGGGTCGGTTGAAAACCCAGGGTGTCCAGGGTGTCCGGCCGCAACTGATTGCTTGTCTGACGGACAATTTTGCCGATCTGATCCAGCAAATTGCCGATCGCGGCCTGCTCGGCGCCATTCCCGCTCAGATCCTCAAGACGATAACGGAGGCTGGGCAAAAGCTCCCCCAACTCGTCTTGCAGACTCTGGGCCAGTCTTTTGTGTTCCTCTTCCACCACCCCGATCAGGCGCAGGGAAAGATGGCGAACTTTTTCGTAAAGCTTCACCTGCCGCAGGGCTTCCTGTTTTTCAAAACAACGCGCGATCCGCAGTTTCAACTCGTCCAGGTCGCAGGGTTTAAGCAGATAATCGTCCGCTCCCCGCCGCATGGCCTCAATGGCCGACTCCACATCGCCATGTCCGGTGAGCACAAAGACCGCCAACCCAGGCTGCCGACGTTGGGCTTCTTGCAAAAAGGCGATGCCGTCCATGCCGCCCATCAGCAAATCGGTAATCGCCAGATCAAAGCCGTCATTTTCCAGGAGCAGCAAGGCGGACTCGCCGCTGTCGGCGGTTTCCACTAAAAATTTTTCCTGTTCCAATTCCCGGCGCAAGCTTTTCAGTGCCAGGGGGTCATCATCGACCAGGAGAATTTTTTTAGCTGTCATCACGGTACCCCCATGATCGGCAAGGAGACCGTGAAAGTGGCTCCCTTGCCGGCCCTGCTGGCCACCTTGATAACCCCCCCGTGCTGTTTAACAATGCCGTAGCTGATCGCCAAACCAAGACCGTTTCCCTGTTTATCTTCCTTGGTGGTGAAGAATGGTTCGAAAATCCGCGGCATCTCCTCGGCCTTAATGCCTCGCCCGTTGTCCGTGACTTGTAAAAGAATATGATCTCCCTTGCGGGCAGTGGTAATGGTGATCAGGCCGCCTGCCTCGCAGGCATCCATGGCGTTGCTGAGCAGATTGAGGGCCACCTGCTTGATCTGGTCGGCCACCGCCCGCAATGGCGGTAAATTCGGCTGGTAATCACGGAGCAGCTTGATCCGGCGCTTTGTCAGCTCTTTGTTGGCCAAGAGCAAAAGCTGGTCTAAGGCGGCATTAAGAGCAAACTCCGTGATTTTGCCCGCGCCCGGTCGGCTGAAATGCTGTAAATCCCGCAGGAGGTCGCGCATGCGCCGGCATTCCTCCCTGGCCACGACCAGCAATTCCCGATCCTCCGGCTGGAGTATCGCGCGCTTTTCCAGTCCGGCCAGGACATTGGCAACCCCATGCAGGGGATTGCTGAACTCATGGGCAATGGAGGCGGAGAGCCGGCCGATTGCCGCCAGTTTTTCATTATGCAGCAATTTGTTGTGGGCCGCCTTCAGTTCCGCGGCTTGTTCCTTGAGCATCAGGGCCAGATTGTCCCGTGTTTGCAGGATTACCCGTTCCGTCTGCATCCTTTCCAGTTCGCAAGCCGCCCGGCCGGAAAAGATTTTCAGCACCGCCATCTTTTGCGCCACTTGACGCAAGGGGTGTTCGTCCATCAAGGCGGCAAGGCCGATACAATTGCCGGTCGAGTCCCGCAAGGTGACCCCGATGTAACTTTCAATCCCGTGTTTCTGTAACCAGGGATCGTCCGGATAAAGTCCAGCCACCCCCGAGGGGCAAACATAAATGCCACGCTTTATGTTTTCGAAACAGGGGGTTGGCCGCAATTCGCATTGGCAGTTTTCACCGTATTGATCAACCGTCCAGAAGGCAATGGTCTGGGCCAGATTTTTTTCCGGTCCCTCCAGTTCCGCCACGAAGGCAAAACGCATTTCCGTAGCCTGGGCCAGACAGCGGACAAAAATATAGAAAAATTCCTCCCCAAAAACCTGGGATGTTCCCTCGACAAGCAAGGTCAGAATCCGCTCCGGGCACCAGGGGGGATCGATCGCCGCCGGTTTATTCATCGTTGGTCGCCCTTCTTGCGTCGGGGCCTGATCTCGCTTGGCCGCAGGTTACTTCCGCTCGGACGGAAGTTCCTTTTCCCGCGGCCGATTTTATCCCCAGGCTGCCGCCGATGCTCTCCATCCGCTCCCGCATGCTGTGCATCCCCAGGCCGCACAGGCCGCCATTGGGATGATCCAGGCTTTGCTCCGGATCAAAGCCTTTGCCGTTGTCCCGGATTTCAAGAATCACGGTCGGAAAGGCGAAAATCAGCCGTACTGATACCAAGTCGCAGGCCGCATGTTTGGCGGCATTGGTCAGAGCCTCCAAGAAGACCCGGTACAATTCCATCTCCTGGGTTGGTTCGATTTTGCACGGTTGGCCGATCACGGCAAAGGCAGTGTCGATGGCGGGATGACATTTGTCGAATTCCCTTAATTTCTCCTCAATGCTGGGCCGCAGGCCGAGGTGCTCCAGCAGTTCCGGCCGCAACCGGTTGATCGTGCGCCGGACAATGCCGCTCATGGTGCTCAGCAGGTTGCCGATGATGGCCTGGGTTTCCTCATCCTGATCGCGGCAAAGCCGTTCCACCTGATTCCGCAACAGTGGCAGGATTTGACCGAACTCATCATGAAGATCGCGGGCGACTCGTTTCTGTTCCTGCTCCAGTTCAGCGCGAAATCTTCTTTCTGCTTGCCGGCTCTGCTCCTGCAGGTGACGGAAATCGGTGATGTCCTCGGCGATACCGATTTCAAGGAATGGGGCCTGGGGGCCGCTGGTGGTGAGTACCTTGCTTTTAATCCAGCGGGGCAGGCCGTCGTGGCGGATGATCCGGTATTCGTGGCAGGCCTCGCCGGTGACCGGTTCGCTATGACGTCGGCGAATCCGGGGCAGATCAGCGGGATGAATTTTTTCCATCCATGATTCCGGCCGTTGGTACCACTCATCCCTTGGCGCGCCCCAGATTTTTTCATAGGCCGGGCTGATGTAGAGCAGATCGCCCTCGCTCAGATCCCGCACCCAAAATACGGCATTAAGATTCTCGGCAATCAGCCGGAAAATTTCGGTGCTGGGCGGCAGCCCATGCTTTGGCGGGAATGGTTGCGCGGCAATAGTTTCCCGATTCATGGCTGAATGCTCCTGGCCGTCAGAGGTGGAAGAGAGAACACGCGGTGGAATCCCGGCGGGACACTGAACGCATTACAGTCTGAATGATAGGTGAAGTGAATACTCCACCGCCTGAAG
>DIKC01000165.1 GCA_002421565.1 Desulfobulbaceae bacterium UBA5628
GCGCGGGCAATGGCCACCCGCTGCATCTCGCCGCCGCTCAACTGGTTGGGGCGATGATTGATCCGGCCGCTCAAGCCGACCCGTTCGATCAGGGCGGCGATTTTCTCCCGATCCGGCGGCCGCCGGCTGAAGAGCAGCGGCAGGGCCACGTTGTCAAAAACACTCAGGCCGGGCAGAAGGTAAAACTGCTGAAAGACAAAGCCGATTTTATCCCGCCGCAACCGGACCAGCTCCGCCTCCTTCATTCCTTCCACCGCCTGGCCGTCGATCCGCATGGCGCCGCGGCTGGGGGTATCGAGACAGCCGAGCATCTGCAGGAGGGTGGTTTTGCCCGAACCGGACGGCCCCACCACCGCGATGAACTCCCCGGCCCCGATGGTCAAATCGATCCCCTCCAGGGCGTGGACCTCTTCGGCCCCCCGCCGGTAGCTTTTAGCCAGTTTCTCCAGAACTATCATCCCTTGATCGCCTCGATGGGGTTGATTTTCGCCGCCCGCCAAGCGGGATAAAGACCGGCCAGCCCCCCCATGCCCACCGAAAAACTAAGACAGGCGGCGGCCAGCCCCGGATCAAAACCGATCATCCGGCCAGCCGGCACGTAGGGCATGAACTGGCGGACAAAACTCTCGATCAGGCCGGCCCCGGTGATGGCCAGAACGATTCCGGCCAGGCCGCCGGCCAGGGTGAGCAGCACGGTCTCTTT
Source organism: Desulfobulbaceae bacterium UBA5628 (assembly GCA_002421565.1). Lineage (GTDB taxonomy): Bacteria > Desulfobacterota > Desulfobulbia > Desulfobulbales > Desulfurivibrionaceae > UBA5628. The sequence goes on from DIKC01000165.1 coordinate 704, forward strand.
CAAGATGATCCGGAAAATATCGCCACGGGAGGCGCCGATTGCCCGGATCATGCCGATTTCGCTGGTGCGCTCGAAAATCGCCATCAGGATTGAATTCATCACCCCCACCGCGCTGATCAAGACCGCAATGGCGGCAATGGAAAGGGTCAGCACCTTGGCGGCGGCAGCGAGGGTGGCGAGGCTGGTCACCACCTGGTTCATGGTCACGATTTGAATGCCGGGAATGGCCTCGCTCAGGGCGCGGGCAATGGCCTCCACCTGCCCGGCCTCGCTCACCCGCACCCCGATGGCGGAGATGCTGGTCGGCCGCTGCATCATCTGCTGGACCGCGGCCAGGGGCAGATAGACAAAGGCGTCGTCCTGGCCGCCGCTTTTCTCCAGAATGCCGACCACCGTAAAGGGCTGGGCCGCATTGGGATAAGTAAGGGTGTCGCCGATGGCAATGCCGTCATGCTCGGCCACGTCGGCCCCGAGCAGGGCCTCGTCGCCTGCCGCCGGCGCCCTCCCCTTGATCTTCCATTGGGGCTTGAGCCGGGCCAGGTCGGCCATTTCCATCCCGTACACCAGATCAACCCGGTTGCGGGCCGGATTGGGGGCCTGGGTGACCAGCATCGGCGAGGCGATCTCGATCCCGCTGAAATCCCGCACCCGGCCCAGCACCTGCTGGTCGAGATAGGTGGGAATCACCGCCCCGTGCAGGACCAGGGCCGCCACCTCATGGGGGCAACCGGAGGGCACCACCATGAAATGGAGGCCGGTACGGGCCACTTCCCGGCTCAGCCCCTCTTCAAAACCGCGATTAAAGGAAATGATCGAAAAGAGTACCGCCACCGAGGCGGCAATCCCGACCATGGTCAACAAGCTCCGAACCCGGTGGCGGAGCAGGTTGTTAAAGGCCAGTTGCAGAAAACGCATCAGCGGACTTCCACTCCCTCGGCAATCAGCATCACCCCGTCCAGGCTTTGATAGACCTGACCGGTAACCGTGGCTTTCTTGCCATACTTGGGCGGCACCGAAAAGCCCCGGGGACTCATGTTGATCAAGACCTGGCCGGTGCCGTCGTCCAGGAACAGCCAGCACCCTTCCGAGGCGCACTGGGTGGTGATCCGGCCCTGGAGGTTAACGGTGCGGCCGTGGTAGGAAGGATCGAGGAGAATGGTTTTGACTTCCACTTTTGGAACTTTTTTGTTGACCCCGGCCCCGTACTGCTCGGCGCTACAGCCGGCCAGCAGCAGAATGAACGCCAGGGCGATTACCCACAATTTCAGACGATTAAACCGCATAATGCGACTACTCCCAAGATATTGCCGGGGCACCCCGGTTATTTACCACCTTGTGGCAACAACAGCCATGTTGGATAATGACACTGGCGCCCCAGGCTTTGTTCCCGCAAAAATCCGCCCCTGATTTACGGTTGCGATTTGGCCGGTAACGGGTAGACTGGAACCTGCAAAGCGGCGATCATAGCCGGAATCACGAGATAAATCATCGAAAACCAAAACGCGGTAACGGAACCATGAAAATTGCGATCAGCGGCAAGGGCGGGGTGGGCAAGACCACGATCATGGCCATGCTGGCCCGTTATTTACGGAACCAGGGCCGGGAGGTGCTGGTAATCGACGCCGACCCCAGCCCCCACATGGCCGAAAGCCTGGGGATTGCGGCGGACGACAAGATCACGCCCCTGGCCGAGATGAAGGAACTGCTCAAGGAACGGGCCGGCAAGACCGAAGGCTCGCCCTATTACAACATCAACCCCCAGGTGGACGACCTGCCGGAGCGCTTCCTGGTGGAGCGGGACGGGATCAAGCTGATGGTGCTGGGCGCCATCCAGAGCGCCGAAAGCGGCTGCGCCTGCCCGGAAAACATGGTGCTGAAACGGCTGCTCACCAAGCTGCTGCTCAAGCCGACCCAGGTGGTGCTGTTGGACATGGAGGCGGGAGTGGAACACCTGGGCCGCGGCACCATCGCCGGGGTGGATCTGCTGCTGATCGTGGTCATCCCCTCCCAATCGGGAATCAGGACGGCGCTCAAGATCAAGCAACTGGCCCTTGATTCCCGCATCCCCCGGATCGCCTTTGTCGGCAACCTGATCCGGGACGAGGAAGACCGGCATTTCTTAAGCAACGGGCTGGGCGAGGAGCCGATCGCCTTTTTCCCGGACGCCGCCGCCATCCGGGCCAGCGAACGGGCCGGCCGCCCGATCACCGAGGC
>DIKC01000003.1 GCA_002421565.1 Desulfobulbaceae bacterium UBA5628
CGCTTGCGGGTGCAGAAGCGGCAGTACATGGCGCATTGGGAATTGACCAGGAAGAGGGCGCGGTCGGCATACTTGTGAACCAGACCGGGCGCCGGGCTTAAATTTTCCTCGTTTAAGGGGTCGGCCGGGCAGACCGGATCGGTCAGCTCCAGGGAATCGGGTACCGCCTGCCGCCAGATGGGATCGCCGGGCGCCTCGATCAGCCCCAGGTAATAAGAATTGATCCGCATCGGATAGCGGGCCGCCACCTGCATCAGCGGCGCCGGATCAATCCCGAAGCTCCGGGCCAACTCCTTCGGGCTGGTAAGGCTACGGCCGAGCAACCGCTGCCAGTATGGATATTTTTGCCGCATCTTTTCTTCCGGGATTACCAAAAAGTATCGGTGCCGAAAAGGGCAAAGGCCGGGTCAAGGGTGACCAGGGGGGAGAAATTCAAGCTCACTTTGGGCCGCAAGCCTCCCGATCATTTTCAATATGACTAAGTCGTGTGACTAGGTCTAGCAAGAAGATGTTTGTCGGTCAAGAATAATAGGAAGCGAATCTCAACACCAGGGGGCTCCGTTGCGAGCACTCCGAAAAAGTCGAGTCCGAATGGTGACGGCGCTGATTCCGGCAGCGCGACAGCCTTGGAAAGCCGTACCGCCGGTGTTGGCATAGCCCTCAACCCATTTTCCCGGATTACGCCAAGGATAAGTTTCTCCAAGGTGCTTCCCATGTTGATTTTGAGAGAAAACATGCTACAGTGATATCAGGATGGTTCCATAAAATGATACCACCTTCTGGGGATACGCGACATGAAAAACATGACTTTACGAGGGATTGACCCGCTGCTTTCCGAGCTGCTTGTGAAGACGGCGCAACGGCAGGGGAAAAGCATCAATCAATTTATTCTTGACACCGTCAAGGAGCAGCTTGGTCTGCACAAAGGGAAGCGGCGATCGGGAGAGCATCACGACTTGGATCATCTCTTTGGCCGCTGGACGGACGAGGAATGGCGGCAGGTGCAAGGGAAAATTGACGCTGAAAGGCGAATTGATCCGGAATTGTGGTCGTGAGCAAGATTCTGATCGATACCAACATCTACTCTTCCGCCCTCCGAGGGATGCCCGATGTTGTGGCTATCCTGCGCAAGGCCGAACGGATTGCCGTCTCGTCGATCAGCATAGGCGAATTACTCTCAGGCTTCAAAGGCGGCACCAGAGAACAAAAAAACCGCGATGAGCTTGCCGAGTTTCTCGATGCTCCGCGGGTTGATGTCTTCCCGGTTGATGAAGGCACCGCCGAATTCTATGCAGCGATACTGAACCAATTACGGCAGCAGGGACGGCCAATTCCGACCAACGATATCTGGATCGCTGCCGTAGCCCAGCAGCACGGTCTTGCCCTTTATTCCAACGATGCGCATTTTCAACAGATTGCCGGATTACTTTTGTGGGGATAGCTGTCCGGTTTTTCCCTCCTGACCATATTCATTCCGAGTGTGAAAAAATCTTAAAGTCCGGCCGGGGCTGGCCGATATGTATCTTGAAATCAATGTCCTCGTTTAAGAACCAATGCAAATCGAGGTCACCAGGCCCCAAAGGAGGTGAATGCCCAGACAGCGCGGCAAAACGGCAGGGATTGAATTTTTTAGTTAATTAAAACGGTGGGGGAACGGAATCCCCCGGCAAGTGTCGGCAATGTTGCCGGCCAATCACTAATCACATGGACGGAGGAAACCACCATGGCATTACGCATCAACACCAACATCGCGGCAATGAACGCCCACAAGAACATGATCAAGAATGACAGTGGCTTGTCGGCATCCCTCGAAAAACTCTCATCCGGTCTGCGGATCAACAAGGCCGCCGACGACGCCTCCGGCATGGCGATCGCCGACGCTTTGAAGTCCCAGGCCCTCGGCCTCGGTCAGGCAGTCCGGAACGCCAACGACGGTATCTCCATGGTGCAGACCGCGGACGGCGCCCTTGACGAATCGATCAACATCGTCAACACCATCAAGACCAAGGCGATCCAGGCGGCCCAGGACGGCCAGACCACCGAATCCCGTAAGGCGATCCAGTCGGACATCAACAAACTGCTGGAAGAGCTGGACATCATCGCCAAGACCACCGCCTTCAACGGCCAGAAGCTGCTTTCCGGCAACTTCACCAACAAGGCCTTCCAGATCGGCGCTTATTCCCAGGAAACCGTGGGCATTTCCATTGCCTCCGGTGAATCCAGCAAGATCGGCCATGTTACCAACTCGGTGCTGAGCTTCAACAGCACCGGCACCGCCGAATTGTCGCTCTACAGCAATATTCAGGACGCCACCTACAACCTGAACAGCATTGATATCCAGTACAACAACAGCCGGGAAAACAGCCTCGGCGCGGTGGCCGACGCGATCAACAAGCTTTCCGACGTATTGGGCGTTTCCGCCACCGCCGTGGTGCGCTCCACCACCGAGGAAGCGGTAGCCGCGGGCACCACCGACAATGATTTCAAAATCAACGGGGTAACCATCGGCGAGGTTCAGGTGCAGAATAACGATTCCGACGGCTCCCTGGTCAAGGCGATCAACGGCAAGACCTCCGAGCACGGCGTTTACGCCAGCGTCGATGCCGCCGGTAAACTTACCCTGACCTCCACCGACGGCCGGGCCATCGAACTCACCGGCGCCAGCCTTACCTTCGGCACCAACACCGGGGTCAACGCCGTCTTGGGCCAGACCAACATGTCCACCCTGGGCGTAATCAACCTGACCCAGACCGGTTCCGCCGAGGTGCAGGTGTATAACGGCGGTTCGGCCGGAGTTGCCATCGCCACCGAGACAAATATCGAGGTTTCCGCCGATACTTCGGCAACCTCCGCCAGCTCCAGCCTGGCCGCCGGTTCCATTCTTGGCTCCAGCTCCTCCATCAGCGCCGGCACGGTCTTCACCAACGCCATTGCCGTTGACGGGATTGCTGGCACCACCGGGGCGATCACCGCCGCTTCCGGCTCGGTGCTGCTGGAAGGCACCGTCCTGAATGCGCCAAGCTCCATCACCTCCGACATCCGGGTAGCGGAGATAGCCGGCACCAACGCGGATATGGTTTTGGGCGAAGGTTCGCAACTGGCGGCCGGTTCCATCCTTTACCGGGGAACCAACATCACCAGCAATGTCACCCTGAGCGCCGACACCGGCGTTATTGCCGGCGGCACCATCACCGTGGGCGGCGGCTCGGTGTTGAAAGACACCTCGGTGATCGGGGCCGGCACCACCTTCCAGGGCTTGCTCTCCGTTGCCGCTTACACCGAAACCGGCACCAGCACCCTGGGCGCCGGCACGGTTCTGGCGAATCTTTCAACGATCGAAGACGGCGCGATTTTCAGCACTGCTGACCGGGCGACGATTTCTGCCACTTCCAATGCGGTACTGGATACGACCGACTGGAACGATAACGGCGACGGCACCTGGACCTTTGCCGGTTTAGGCGGCGTTGCTGACGCTGAACTGACCCTCTCCGGGGCGGTTACCCTTGCCGATAACGCAACTATCGTGGTTGGTGGTGGCCAAACCGTTCTGGCGGCGGACACCAAGTTTGCCACCAATACGGTGCTGGCCGATGACGCCACCCTCAATGCCGATGGTCTGGTGAGCGGCGGTAACATGGTTCTGGAAGTGGGCTCCAACATCATCAGCGGCAGTATGCTGGCCGCCAACAGTGTTGCCAGCGTCGCCAGTGGAGAGGACTTGACCATCTCGGCCGCGACCCTTTCCGCCAGCATGACCCTGTTGGCCGGCTCAACCATTAGGGACAATACTGTACTGGCGGCGGGTTCGGTCACCGCCGGCACCGATGACCTGACCACAATCGGAACCAACACCCTGACCGCATCCATGACCATCACCGCCGGCTCCACCATTATCGGCGGCTCCACCCTGGCCTCCGGTTCGTCGGCCGTTACCGACGACCTCGGAGTGTACACCGCCACCACCCTGAGCCGCACCCAGGTATTGAACAGCGGTTCGGTGATCGGCGCCAACTCCGCCCTGGCTTCCGGCTCCACCTTCGGGGCTGATATTGTCCTGGGCGGCACCGAGGTGGTTTCCGCCGGAGCTACCATGAACCTGGCGGCCAACAGCATCCTCAAGGCCGGGAGTATTCTTGCCCAGGGGACGGTGCTGACCAACAGCGTTAAGGACAGCAGCGGCAATACCCACGCCGCCGGCACCACCCTGACCAGCGATGTGACCCTGGGTGAGGATACCACCTTCCTGGTGGCCCAGGATATCAAGGGCGGTTCGAGCCTGGCGGCCGGCAGCACCCTGGCAGCCAACAGCTCCGGCGCCGGCCTTGCTTTTGGTTCGGTGGGCGATTCCACCATGACACGGCTCTCCGAGGTCAATGTTCTGACCCAGGAAGGCGCCCAGATCGCCATCGCGGTGGCCGACTCGGCGTTGAAGGATCTGGACAAGGCGCGGGCCGATCTTGGTTCCGTTCAGAACCAGTTGACCTCCACCATCGCCAACCTTTCGGCGACCCGGGTCAACATCGCGGCCGCGGAATCCACCATCCGCGACGTTGACTTCGCGGAAGAGGCGGCCAACTTCAGCAAGATGCAGATTCTGAACCAGGCCGGCAGCTTCGCCATGGCCCAGGCCAACGCCAGCAGCCAGACCGTTCTGAGCCTGCTCCAGGGTTAATCTCAACCGGGGACCGACCGGGATCGGGGACGGATTTCAAATCCGTCCCCGATTTCCCCGATCCCCGCCGCCCCAAACATCAACCAACCTCAACCAGGGGGCGACGACCGACAACGGTCGCCGCCCCCTTTTATTTTAGCCCCCGCCATGCTATACATTAAAAATGAATATTTTCTTGTCTCGTCACGCCCGACGCAGGATGAAATTGTACGGCTATCCCGTCAAGGTGGTTTTCGTGGTTGAAGGCGATGGGGTGACGGTGGTCACCAGCTACCCGTTGAAAAAGGGGAGAGCATAATGAACGTCTATTATGATGACGAAGTTGACGCGCTTTACCTGAAGCTTGGCGAAGAACTCCCGGACGGAGTTGTCGAGTTGAGCGACGGGGTAGGGCTTGATACCACCACGGACGGCAAACTGGTGGGTATCGAAATTCTCAACGCCTCCCGCAAAATCGATTTGACCACCATTTTATCCTATCAACTCGAACTGGAAGACCCGGCCCGCATCATCCGCCCCGGAAAACCTCCGGCCTCCCTGCTCGAAGAGTTGTAATCATTCCGCATCTTTTTTCCCGGGATCACCAAAAAGTATCGGTGCCGAAAAGGGCAAAGTCTGGGTCAAGGGTGACCAGGGGGAGGAATTCAAGCTCGCTTTGGGCCGCGAGCATTCGGTCAAAAGGATCGCGATGGGCCAGGCTGTAACCTCCAGCCCGTAAACTATGCAGGTAATTGACCGGCAGATGCGAAAATCCGTCGGCGGCCACCAACTCGCCGAAACGGCCGGACAGATCAGGAAGATCATCGAGTTTCCCGAGCCGTTGCTTGGTGGCAATTTCCCAGGCGCTGGCAGCGCTTACAAAAATTTCATGCTCTTCACTCAAGATGGCTTCCCGCGCCGCTGGTGACAATTTGGGGTCATCGGTAAACCACCACAGCAAGGCATGGGTATCGAGCAGAAGTTTCATTTCCTCTCCCAGGCATCGAGTTCCTCGCTGGGCAAAGGCTCGAAAAAAGCATCTCCCACTCTGCCCTTGAGGCGGCCAGGCCGCCGATGCCCGGAATTAGGAGCCAGAGGAACCAAGCGCGCATAGGGCTTTCCAGACTTGGCCAAGATAATCTCCTGCCCCGCGTGGGCCTGGTCGAGTAAACGTGAAAACTGGGTTTTAGCTTCATGGACGTTAACGATTGCCGGCATGATAATCCCCTTGTCATTTTTTGATATGACTAAGTCGTATGACTAAGTCTAGTGAGAAGATGATTGTCGGTCAAGAATATTTTTGATTTTCAGGGCAGATACTGCTGCTTGCCGTTCCGTATTTGTCGTGGTATAACCGAAACCAGGTCGCAATTTGTCAAAAGTTTTCTGTATAGTCTAATCTTTTAGGGGCGGCGCCATGCATGAAAGGAAGCTCTATCTGGATAAAATATCGCCGTTTGTGGGCAAGCCGCTAATCAAGGTTGTCTCCGGGTTGCGCCGGTGCGGGAAGAGCACCTTCATCAAAATGGTGATGGAACGGCTGGCTGAAAAAAAGGTGCCGCCGCGGAATATTGTCCATATCAACATGGAGCTGATGGAGTTTGAGTTTATCACCGATCATCGGGAACTTTACCGGTATGTGAAGGGGCGTTTACCTGCGGCCGGCGGTCCGAAATACCTGTTTATCGACGAGGTGCAGGAGATTCCGGGCTGGGAAAAGGCGGTTGGTTCGCTGCTGGCCGAGAAACTTGCCGACATCTACCTCACCGGCTCGAACTCGCGGCTCCTCTCATCGGAGTTTGCCACCCTGCTGACCGGCAGGTATGTTGAAATTCCGATGTTCACTCTCGGCTTCAAGGAGTTTCTTCAGTTCAGAGGCCGGCAGGCCGGGGAAGCCGACGAGCAGGAGTTCGAACTTTACCTGAAATACGGCGGGCTTCCCGGCATCCATGACCTCACCTTTGCCGATGAGGTGATTTTTCAATATATCGACGCGATTTACAGCACCATCATGCTCAAGGACATCGTCGCCAGATACCGGGTCAGGGATGTTTTTCTCCTGGAAAAAATCAGCGCCTTTGTTTTCGATAATTGCGGCAGCATCACCAGCGCCAAGAAGATCGCCGATTACCTGAAGTCCCAGCGGCTGAAGTGCGGGGTCGAGACCGTGCAGAACTACATCGGCTATCTGCGGGATGCCCATCTGATCCATAAAGCGCGGCGGTACGACCTCAAGGGCAAGCGGTATCTGGAATTTCACGAGAAATATTACCCCGGCGACATCGGCATCCGCCACGGCGTTCTCGGCTACCGGCAACAGGATATCGCCGGCCTGCTGGAAAGCGTCGTCCACCTGGAGTTGCTCCGGCGGGGCTACACGGTTGCCGTCGGCAAACTCGACGATCTGGAGGTGGACTTCGTGGCCGAAAAGAACGGCCGGGTCAGCTATATCCAGGTCGCCTACCTGCTCGCCACCGGCGAAACCGAAGAGCGGGAGTTCCGGCCGCTGGCCAAAATCCCCGACAACTATCCTAAAATGGTACTCTCCCTGGACAAGGTCTGGGGCGAGGAGCGCGACGGCATTATCAGGAAAAACCTGATCGATTTCCTGCTTGAATGAAGCATGCCTATTTAACAGCCTCGACGACGATCGGGCCAGAGCAGGGTGTGGAGTTGTAACTGGAGGCGGATCGGCAGGCGGTCGGCGATAATCCAGGCCGCCAGGTCGGCCGGGGGGAGGGTGGCGATAACCGGCGAAAAATGGATCAGGCCGCCAAAGGGCGGTTGCGATTGCCGGAGAAAATCCCTGGCCCATTCATAATCGGCCCGGTTGCTCAGGACGAATTTGATTTCGTCGCGGGGGGTGAGGCGGCCCAGGTTGGCCGGATCAAAGTGATCGGCCATGCCGCTGCCGGGACATTTCACGTCCATGACGCAGATCACCTCGGCCGGCACCCGGGCCAGGGAAAGGGAGCCGTTGGTTTCGAGCAGCACCGTTCTGCCTTGCTCCAGTAGCCCGTTCATCAAAGGATAGACGTTTCCCTGGAGCAACGGTTCGCCGCCGGTGATTTCCACCGGGATGGAGGAGGGCAGGGCGGCGGCTTCCGCCAGCAGCTCGGCAAGGGGACGGGAAACGCCCGGCTCTTCATAGGTGTAGCGGGCGTCGCAGTAAGCGCAGCGCAGATTGCAGCCGGCCAGGCGAATGAAGAAACAGGGGTGGCCGGCCCAGGACGATTCTCCCTGGAGGCTGTAAAAGGTTTCGGTTACCAGCAGGGCCGGGGCTTCACTCTTCACGATAGGTCACGCCGCAGGCATCGGTTTCCCGCACCGTGACGCTGTAAGGCCGGTAGCGGTCGCTGGTCAGACTCTTCTTCAACTCCTGAAAAATATATACCGCGATGTTTTCCGATGAGGGATTGCTCGCGCTGAAGGCCGGGTGCCGGTTGAGGTCGCAATGATCAAGGTCGTCGATTATCGGCTTGAGGGCGTTTTTGACCGTGCGGAAATCAATCCCCATTCCCA
>DIKC01000134.1:0-6156 GCA_002421565.1 Desulfobulbaceae bacterium UBA5628
CGATGGCCCAGCCGAAGACGAAATTATGGATCAGGATGGAGGTGGTGGCGGGATTGATCAGGGAAATGACAAACCAGATCCCCACCCCGGTCATGCCGCCCAGCACCATGGTCACCAGCAGAAAAAAGCGGGTATGCTTGCGGACGTAGTCGACGATTTCCGGCGAGTTGCGGCGGTAGCCGTACCATTCGGTCAGCANNTCAGCACCAGAAAGAGGCCGCCGCCCACCGCGAAATGAGAAATAAAGACATGGAAAACCGCCATCAGGGCGATGGTCAGCCCGCCGCCGAAAAAGGTAAGCTCCCAGACCGGATAGTTCATGCCTGTTCCTCCTTGGTGCTTTGCCAGGCGAGCCGCAGCATCACCGCGATAATCCCCAGCCCCACGATCAGAATCAGGAAGAAGAGCAGCATCGGCGAATACTGGGGGGCCAGCGGCAGTTGGGAGGGATGGAAATAGGGGGCCAGATAAGCCTGGCGGGCGAGATCACGCACCAGCACCATCAAGAGAATGGTAAGCAGCAGCGCCCCGACCGCCGGCCATAATTTTTGGCGGATACCGTAAAGCAGGCAGTAAAAGGCGCCGACCAGCGAACCCAGGAAAAGGAGGGTGGCCAGCCAATCGCCGCCGATAAAAATCTCCCGCACCGGCCGGGGCAGGGAAAAGAGAAAGAGGATGCCGACCGCGACCTCCACCACGGTGGCGTAGGTGAACCAGAGCAGGCCGTTTTTGATCCGCGCCCGCCTATCTTCATCCGGCAGCCGGTTTTGGAAATGGGCCAGGCCGGCCAGAAAAAGACCGCCTCCCGCCACCGCCGCCACCATGAAATGGAGATAACGGATCAGCAAAGTCGGCTCCCCGAAATTGAGAAAAAAGCCGCCGAGATGATTGAAATAGGCGGCCCACCTTTCCGGGCTCTGCATCAGGGTCATGTTGTTGGTGAAGAAAAAACCGATGAGCAGCATAATGGCCAGACTCAGGCCGAGAAACCAGCGGCGGCCGCCCTCCCAGGCATCAAACTGGAAGCGGTAGAGATAGGCCAGGGAATAGGCGGCGATCAGACAAAAAACCACCGCCAGCCAGTAGGCCCCCATGATGATCGAACTGGTGTAGATGAACTGACCGTAAAGCACCTGCAGAAAGAGAAACGGCGCCACCCCGAAATTGACGGTAAAGGCAATGGCGTAGGTAAGCTGACGGCTCACCTCGCGGCAGAGATCACTCCTGCCGGCCGGGGCCAGCAATTCCTTGACCAGCGCGATAAAGGCGCAGCCGATCATGATATTCATGACCACCAAATGCAGAAAAAAGGTGAGCAGGAGGAGGAACTGAAACCAGCCCCAGGGTACCTGGAGAGGGTCCGGCAGAGGGATCAGGGCGGCGGGATTCATACAACCTCCTTAAGGATGGATTGGCTGATTGCTTCGAGTATAGCACCGGCCGCTATTAAAACAAAAGGGTAAACAGCCGCCGCCGGGGAGGGCAACGTTTTGATCGCCATCATGACGGCCACGCGCAAACAAGGCTCTAATTCAACTGGCACAGGATTCACATTTGCAATAGAATTAAATTTTATTGGATTATCAAATCAAGCCGCTGGGAGAGACACCGTCATGAAAAAAACATTCCCGCTCCGAGCTTATTACGGCTTGGCGATATTTCTCGGCCTACTGGCGATTACATGTGCCAGGCCGCTCGCTGGTTCCCCTTTGCCGACCGTTACGGCCGAGCCGTTACGCACCGAACGGCCCTACCAGCAGACCTTTACCCTGGAACTTGGCCCCCTGCCTCAAACATCGGAGACGACCGACAACGGGCAGGGGAGCGGCCCGCAACAAGGGGCCCCCTCCAATCTTCCCCCCTTAAGGGTGGGCAGCGAACGCGAATTGACAGCGCTGAAAAACCCCGCCGAACTCTCTCGTCGTCTTACCTGGCGGCCGCTACCGGCCGGCGGCCAGACCACCATCATCCAGATCGGTTCATACGGCGCCGCCGGATTACGCTTGGGTCTGCTGGTGGAGCAGCTACCGGACTCCGTCGAGTTACGTTTTTTCGGACGCGGCGAGGACTCGGTTTATCTGGTAAAAGGAGCAACGATCAATCGGGTTATTGCCCGCAACCTGGCGGCCGGAGACCCGGAAGCCGAGGCCCGCATGTACTGGTCGCCACTGATCAATGGCAATTTTATCGGGCTTGAGATTTATCTGCCGCCGCCACTGGAGCCGACCCAGCTTATTCTGGCAATTCCCCTGCTTTCCCATCTGCATGAGCCGATTGCCCGGTTGAACACCCTTAGATTCGCCCCTGGCGAATCCGGCTACTGTCAATATGATGTCTCCTGCGAACCGGCTTGGGCGGTGGAAAAAAACGCCGTTTCCATGATCTATTTCAATGTCGGCGGCAGTATTTACCAATGCAGCGGCACTCTGCTCAACGACCGGAACAACTCCCGCGCTCCCTACCTACTCACCGCCCGTCATTGCATTGACAGTCAGAGCCGGGCCTCCACCGTTCAGACTCTGTGGTTTTATCATTCTCTCACCTGCAACGGCGGCAATCTCAACCCCGAATACCAACATCTTCAGGAAGGCGCGGTGCTGCTTAACACCTATGCGGCCACCGACAGCACCCTGCTGAAGCTCTCCCAGGCACCACCAGCCGGAGTGACCTATGCCGGCTGGAGCGTGACGGTGCCGCCTTTGGGAATGAGCGCCGTCGGCCTGCATCACCCCCAGCACGATCTACAAAAAATAAATCTTGGGGTTCTGCACCAGTTCTTCGATTGCCAGATCATCGCGAATTCCTCCATATGTCAGTCAGTCGACAGCGAAGGCGGCGACTTCCTCAACGTCGGATACAGCGTCGGCGCCATCGAGGCAGGCAGCAGCGGTTCCGGCCTTTTTCTGGCGCAAGACGGTTACCTGGTCGGCGCTTTAAGCAGCAGCTCCTCTTCCTGTGAGAATCCGGGCGGCACCAACATCTACGGCCGTTTCGATCGAAGCTTCACCGGCGGCGAATTCTGGCGCTGGCTTGATCCGCAGGAACTGTTTCGTCAAGGCGGTGCGTTAACCCAGGTGGCAGCGCTGGCCGACACGATCGATGATGTCCCCCCCCCGGCGGAGCCGGATGAGAACAATGCCGCCGATGGTGGGGGAGGCGGCGGCGGTGGCGGCGGCTGCTTCATCGCCACCGCCGCCTATGGTTCCGAACTAGCCCCACAGGTCGTAATCCTGCGGGAATTTCGTGATCGTGTCCTGCTGCGTTCAGACTTCGGCCGGCGGCTGGTCACCTTTTATTATCGATACTCTCCGCCCTTGGCGGCATGGTTGGCCGAACACCCGATCGCCCGAACCATGGTTCGGGCGATCCTCTCACCAGTGGTTGGGGCGGTAAAAATCTTCCTTGCCGATCATCCTGCCGTCTGCTAGATTGCCTCTTTGGTTTGCGGTACATTTTTCCTTAAGAAATCAGGCGGCAGGGAAGCATTTTCAGTGAAAATATTGTCCACAGCGTGGTTACGGGAACGAATCGAGCGCCTGCCGGAACTTACTTCCGGAATGCTTGCCGAACGTGGCGCCGTGAGCACCTTCGTTGCAAATCGTTGGCGGCTGGTGACAACCGACGAACATCTGCCCGAGCGATTCCGCGGCGTCTGTATATTATTGCTGATTCTCTTGCTATCCCAGGCATCCGCCCGCCTTACCTGGGCCTTGCTGACCCCGCCCCCGACGGTTCCCCCCGCCGTTCTTCTGCCTGCCCGGAGCGGGCAAGTCGGGCTGACGGATAGCGGCGTCACCGCCGCCCTGGGCGAGAAACTGGCCGCCTTGCATCTTTTCGGACAAGCGGAACCGCGCACCCAAGCCGCGGCCGCAACGGCCATGATCGACGCTCCCAAAACCACCCTCAGCCTGACCCTGAAGGGACTGGTAGCAACCAAATCCACCGATCGTGGCCTGGCGGTGATCGCCGACCAGGGCAAGGAAAAAGTTTACGGTATTGGGGATCAGGTACCCGGCAACGCCACCATCGAGGCCATTTTCCCTGATCGGGTCATTCTGCGCCGGGCCGGTCAACTGGAAACCCTCTATCTGGAAAAACGGGAGAAAAAACTACCGGCGCCGTCCGCACCCGCTTCTTCCATGAACCAGCCGGTGACCGAAGACAACCAGCGTCAACTCAGCCACCAGTATCTGGACCAGACCCTGGCCAACCTGCCGGACTTGGCCAGCCAGGTTGAGGTACATCTCCACAAGCCGGAGGGCGGGCGTCACGGTCTCCGCCTGGTCGCTCCCCAGGGCAGCGAATTTCTAAAAAATATCGGCATGCAGACGGGGGATATCCTCTACGAAGTCAACGGCATTCCGCTTTCCGACGCCGGGGCGGCGATGATCGCCTTTGAGCAACTACGGAACGCCAATAATATACAGGTGGTATTTGAACGCAACGGCGCCCAGCGGCAGGCGACCATCGCCATTCGCTGAGACGCTCCATCGCTACGCGATCTACTTGATTCGGGGGAAGATAATGTCCATAAGAAAATCTCTTTTGCTGCTCCTGCTACTCGGTTTGTTGTGGCCGGCTGGCACCCTGGTAAGCGCTGAAAACATTACCCTGAACTTCAAGGAAGCCGACATTGAGTCGGTAATCAACGCGGTGGCCCAGATCACCGGCAAAACCTTTATCGTGGATCCGGCCGTCAAGGGCAACATCACCATTGTCTCATCCCAACCCCTTCGGCCCGACGAGGTTTACGCGGTTTTCCTCTCCATTCTCCAGGTTCACGATTTCGCGGCGGTGGAGTCGGGCAAGGTGATAAAAATCACCCCCATTGCCAAAGCCGGACAGGATATGATCATCACCGCCAACGGTGACGGCGCCCTGGAACTTCCCGAAGACCGGTTGGTCACCCGGATTCATAAATTGCAAAACCTGCAGGCCGACAAGTTGGCGCCGGTTCTGCGCCCCATGCTCAATCCCCGCTCAGGACAAATAGCCGCCCTGGCGGTCAAGGAAGGCAACTCCCTGATCATCACCGAACGGGCCGGCAATGTTGAACGGCTGCTGCGGATCGTCCGCCGTCTGGATCAGGATTCCGGCGGCGGCATGGAAGTGCTGCGCCTGGAACATGCCGACGCCCGCGAGGTGGTGGCGGTGATCACCGGCCTGGAAATCGGCTCTGGCCGACTCACCGCCGATCAATTACGAATGGCGGCCGACAGCCGCACCAACAGCGTCCTCCTCCAGGGCGATGAAGCGCATCTGTTGCGGGCCAAGGCGATGATCCTTCATCTCGACGCCCCTTTGGCCAAGGGAGGAGATACCCAGGTACTCTTCCTCCGTTACGCCAACGCCAAAGATTTGGTTCCGATCTTGAGCGGCATGGAAATGCCGGATGCTTCAACGCCGAGTGCTGGCGGCCAAGTCGCTGCTCCCCGCCGCACCGTCCAGCAGCGCAGCGATGTCAATATCCAGGCCGATGAAGGCACCAATGCCCTGATCATGACCGGCCCGCCCGCCGTGATCCAGGCCTTGCAGGCGGTGGTGCGGCAGCTCGATATCCGGCGGGTGCAACTGATGATCGAGGCGGTCATTGCCGAGGTTTCCACCGCCAAGGGCGTGGATCTTGGCATCCAGTGGTTCGGGGCCGACGCCAAACATACCGGGGTCATCGGCGGCACCAATTTCCCCGGTTCCGGGGTTGGCCTGAGCGGGGTCGCCGCCCAGGCCGATGACAGCATCAACGCCCTGGCCGGTTTGGGCGGCTTCAACTTCGGCCTGTTCAGCGGCTCCACCAAGATTCTCGGTACCGAATTTTTCAGCTTCGGCGCCTTGGTTCATGCCCTGGCCACCGACGGCGATACCAACATCCTATCCACCCCCAGCCTGGTAACCATGGACAATCAGGAGGCGGAAATCATCGTAGGCCAGAATGTGCCATTTCTCACCGGCAGCTTCACCCAGGCAACCACCGGGGTGGGGGGCAGCCCGTTTCAAACCATCGAACGCCGCGATGTGGGGATCAAGCTCAAGGTAAAGCCCCAGGTCAACGAAGGAGACGTAATTCGTCTGGATATCGCCCAGGAGGTTTCCAGCGTCGAACCTTCCTCGGTGAATTACGAGGCTGGCCTGACCACCAACACCCGCAACATCACCACC
>DIKC01000134.1:6193-6835 GCA_002421565.1 Desulfobulbaceae bacterium UBA5628
AGTGCCGCTGCTGGGCGATATTCCCCTGCTGGGAGCCCTGTTCAGATACACCAGCAGCGAGCGGAGCAAACGCAACCTGATGGTCTTTCTCCGGCCGGTAATTCTCCGCGATCAGGCAATGAGCCGCCAAATCTCCCTTGATAAATACGACCTTATCCGCGGCCAGCAGGTTGAGCGCGACCAATCGGGGGTCAAGCTCATGTTCCGGGAACGGCAGCCGGTGCTGCCGGAGTTCAATACCTTTGAAGAACAAGAACAACAAACGCCGGAATTGCCCAAATAATGTGGTTTCATAATTGACCGAGTCAAGTGTAAGCAAACGCCCTTCCTTCTCCTTTGCCAAGCGGCATGGTATTCTGGTGGCCGGGATTGAACACGGGGTCGCCCGGGTGGTCGGACGCCACGGCGTCACCCCGGCCGCCGTCGCTGAATTGCGCCGTTTTCTCGGCCTGCCCCTGAAGGTCGAGGTTGTCGGCAAGGAGCGTTATGAAGCCCTGCTCCAGCAGACCTATGAGAGCAGTTCCGGGGAGGCCCTGCAGATCGCCAACGATTTCGGCGAGGATATGGATCTCGATTCCATCGCCCAGCAGTTGGCCGAACCGGAGGATCTCCTGGAGAGCCAGGATGACGCCCCGATCATCC
>DIKC01000004.1:0-2448 GCA_002421565.1 Desulfobulbaceae bacterium UBA5628
GCAAATCTCTAACCGGACATCACTGTATGGAACCCTATTTCACCACCAAGGAAAAGGGGGAGGGCACCGGCATGGGATTGGCGGTGGTCCACGGGATCATGAAGAAACACGAGGGCGGTCTCTTTATCCGGAGCACCCCCGGCCAGGGTACCCTGGTCGAGCTTTTTCTCCCGATCAGCGACCAGGCGATTCCCGCCCCGCCGGATTTGCAGCAATCATTGCCGGGCGGCGACGAACGCATCCTGCTGGTGGATGATGAAGAAGCGGTGGTGGCGGCGGTGGCGCCGATCCTCGGCAAGCTCGGTTACCGGGTGACCAGCAAGACCAGCAGCGTCGAGGCCCTGGACCTCTTCCGGGCTGATCCCGGCTGTTTCGATTTGCTGATTACCGATCAGAATATGCCCGGCCTGACCGGCATTATGCTTGCCGGCGAGGTGCTGCGGCTGGTTCCCGGTTTTCCGGTCATTATCTGCACCGGCTTCAGCGCCGGTCTGGACGAGGAGTCGGCCCGCCGGGCCGGGATCGCCGCCCTGGTCATGAAACCATTTGCCATGCACGAATTTACCGCCATCATCAGGCGGGTGCTCTCCTGAGCCAGCCTTTCCCGGCGATTGTTCCCTCTCTATCCCTCTTTTCTTTTTTTGATCCGGTATTGATCGTCGGCGTCACCTTGTCGCACAAAAAGCGACAAGGTGACGCGTATGGCGCGATTTTTCGCATGACATGCAATGACTTGCCATTTATTATTATTTGTTAACTAGTTTGATGGTAACCATAACTGATTGAAATAGATCATATTATATATTTTTAGGCTGCCACTATGTGGCGTTGGCTCGAATGTTGCTTTTCTTAACGACAAATTAATCATTTCTCAGCTCATAGAAGTTTCAGCCAGCGGTCAAAACGGCCGGGAAGGAGGATAAAACCGTGCGGGTAGTGGTTTACAGTCCAGCCGATTGTGTGGCCGGGGATTTGCTACGGCGGGCCTTGCGCTCGGTCAAAGCGGTCAAGAATATGGAATTTCAGGATACTATCGCCGGGTTCAGCGAGGCCTTGCGCCAGGCCCCGGGCGAGGTCGCGGTGGCGGTGGTGCTGGTGGCCGGTCGCCGGGAATTGCTGGAACTGCTGGCGGTTCGCGAGATTTTCGCCGACCTGCCGATGATTCTGGTCTTGCCTGACGGGGCGGAGCAAACCATCGGCCTAGGGCATCGGCTTAATCCCCGTTTTGTCAGCTTTTCCCACGGAGAGCTATCCCATTACGCCGATGTCCTGGCGGTTTTGGTGCGGATGCTGGAGCGGGCGGAAGATGGCGGGGAATTCGGGCGGGTAGCGGAGGGGGAAATCAGGACGGCGGCGTGTGGCCGTTGCGCCTGATTCGGCATTAACCACGATTGGTAATGAGGGGTGTTATGAAAATCATAGTGGCAATTCTCGAACGCCTGGGGATCAGGCGGCAGATCTGGGTCAGCACCATTACCAACGTGGTGATGGTCACCGCCATCCTGACCGGCATCGCCTTTTTCGTGATGCAGGCCGCCCTGGAAAGGGAATTCGATGACCGGCTGAAGGTGGCGGCCAACTCCATGCTCGAGGCCCGCGAGGTGGTCAAACAGAAGGTGCTGGGTTACAGCAACCTGCTGATGAAACGTTACGGCCTGGGTTATCTGGTCTCAATCGGCGATTCCGCCTCCCTGGAAGGGATGATGACCGATGATTTTCAGACCATCCACGGCTGGGACCCGATGCTCAATCTGATGGAGGCGATTGATGCCCAAGGCATCGTGGTGATGCGGGGCCAGGAGCCGGCCCGCCGGGGCGACGATCTTTCCGCCATGCCCCTGATTGCCGGCGCTATCCAGGGTCAGGTGACCGGCGGCGCGGTCCGTGATCCGGTCACCGGCGAACTGGGCTTTGAGTCGGTCAGCCCCCTCTGGCGGGAGGGGCAGGTTCTCGGGGCAATCCGGGTGGGCAGTTATTTCAAGGATGAGACCGCCGAATACATCAAGCGGGTGGCCAATGTCGAGGTGGTCTTTTTTTCCGGCGAACGGGTCTATGCCTCCACCCTGCCGGAGGCCGCCAACCTCACCCTGGGCCGGGACTTCATCGATTCCCTGGTGCCGATGGAGGCCCGTCATCAACTTATGGAGATCGGCGGCCAGCAGTATGCCGCCTTTTTTGTCCCCACCATCAACCCCCAGGGTACGGTGGGGGTGATGGCCGGGCTTCTTTCCCGTCGCCCCATCGAAGAAGCCAAGAAGAATCTCCTCCTTTACCTGTTGGCGGCGGCTGGCGCCTGTCTGCTGATTTTCATCGGCATGGGTTTTGTTACCGTCCATTTTTTAACCTCCTCGATGACCAGAATCGTACGTGGCATGGATGAAGGCGCCACCCAGGTCACCGCCTCCGCCGCCCAGGTGGCGGCCGGCGGCCAGGAACTGGCCGAGGGCG
>DIKC01000004.1:2471-2645 GCA_002421565.1 Desulfobulbaceae bacterium UBA5628
TCGCGGCCATGACCAACCAGAACGCGGAAAATTCCCGGATCGCCGACAACCTGATGCGGGAGGCCAATGAAATCGTCAAACGGGCGGCCGGCTCCATGGCCGAACTTACCGCCTCCATGCATTCGATTCAGCAGGCCAGCGAGGAGACTTCCAAGATCATTCGGACCATTGACG
>DIKC01000067.1:0-170 GCA_002421565.1 Desulfobulbaceae bacterium UBA5628
TCGAATCTCGTTTCCCGCTCCAAAAGAATAAGATTTTTTCAGGGGATTGATATGAAAACCCATCTCGTACCGGTCAAGGAAATTGAGCGCAAATGGCTGGTAGTGGACGCCGAGAACATGGTTCTCGGCCGGCTGGCGTCGGAAATCGCCAGCCGCCTGCGCGGCAAGCA
>DIKC01000067.1:179-717 GCA_002421565.1 Desulfobulbaceae bacterium UBA5628
ATTTCGTGGTGGTGGTCAACGCCGAAAAGGTGCGACTCACCGGCCGCAAGTGGGACGACAAGGTTTACTACCGGCACACCAGCTACATGGGTGGTCTCCGGCAGGAAACCGCTTCCGAACTGCGGGACAGCAAGCCGGATCAACTGGTGTACCGGGCGGTTAAGGGGATGTTGCCCAAAAACTCCCTTGGTCGTCAGCAATTGAAGAAACTCAAGGTGTATGCCGGGCCGGAGCATCCTCATGCCGCCCAGCAGCCCGAAGCCCTGAAACTGTAGGAGCGTGGAGCATATTATGGCTGATACCAGTTTTTACGCCACCGGCAAACGCAAGACCGCCGTGGCCCGTGTTTGGCTCAAGCCCGGCAACGGCCGGATCGTGGTCAACAAGATGGAAGCGGGCGAGTATTTTGACGCCGGCAGTTCTTCCGTGACGGTGCTTGAGAAACCCCTGAGCATTACCGATACCAGGGCCAAGTTCGACGTGCTTGCCACCATTCGCGGCGGCGGCAAGGTGGCCCAGGCCGAGGCCCTGCGCCACG
>DIKC01000067.1:820-1248 GCA_002421565.1 Desulfobulbaceae bacterium UBA5628
GGTTCCAGTTCTCCAAGCGTTAATCAATGCCTGCCCCTTGGGGGACGGGATTTTTACAGGGAAGGAAGCTCGCCGAGCGCCTTCCCTTTTTTTTTTCGCGTAAAATCGAGAATGGGGGTGAGTCATGGTACGGGTAGGAATTATCGGAGCCTCGGGCTACACCGGGGCGGAACTGGTCCGGATTCTCAGTCGTCATCCGCAAGTCGAGATTACCGTGGTCACCTCCCGCCAGTATGCCGGTAAACCCCTGGCCCACGCCTTTCCCCACCTGAGCGGCTGCGGCGACCTGATTTGCCTGGACCCGGCCACGGAAAACCCGGCCGGGATGGCCGATCTTTTTTTCACCGCCGTCCCCCACCAGACCGCGATGGCGGTGGTGCCGGGGTTGCTGGCCGCCGGGGCCAAGGTGATCGATCTTTCCGCCGACT
>DIKC01000067.1:1385-3609 GCA_002421565.1 Desulfobulbaceae bacterium UBA5628
ATCCCGGCTGTTATCCGACCAGCGTTATTCTGGGGCTGGCCCCTTTGCTCAAGGCCGGGATGATCGTGCCGGAATCCCTGGTGATCGACGCCAAATCCGGTACCTCCGGGGCGGGCCGGGCGGCCCAGACCGCCATGCTCTACTGCGAGGTGACCGACGGCTTCCGGGCCTACAAGGTGGGCGAACACCGCCACACCCCGGAAATCGAACAGGAACTCGGCGCCCTCGTCGGCCGGCCGTTGACCGTCTCCTTCACCCCCCATCTGCTCCCCATGTCGCGGGGGATGTTGAGCACCATCTACGCCCAGGCCGCCGTTGAGGTGGATCAGGCAGGTTTGGACAAGCTCTACCGCGATTTTTACCGGGACGAGCCCTTTGTCCGTCTGGCCGGGCCGGGTCAGCTTCCCGCCACCCAGTATGTCCGGGGCAGCAATTACTGCGACCTGGCGGCGCGTTACGACCGCCGCACCGGCCGGATCATCGTCCTTTCGGTCATCGACAATCTGGTCAAAGGGGCGGCCGGGCAGGCGGTGCAGAACATGAACCTGCTCCGCGGCTTTGCCGAAAGCGAGGGCTTGGAGCAGGCGCCCATCTTTCCGTAACCATGTCCGAGCGCAACATCAAACTGCGGCTGGCCTATGACGGCACCAACTACGTCGGCTGGCAGCGGCAGCGCGATCAGCCCACTATTCAGCAAATTTTGGAAGAAGCCCTGGCCCGGATGACCGGAGAACGGATCGTGCTCCACGGGGCCGGCCGCACCGACGCCGGGGTTCACGCCCTGGCCATGATCGCCAATTTTCAGACCAGCGCCGCCATCCCCCTGGCCGCCTTTGAGCGCGGCTTAAACAGCATGTTGCCCCCGGATATCCGCATCCTGGCGGCAGCGGAAATGCCCCTTGCCTTTCATGCCCGGTTCAGCGCCAGCGGCAAAATTTACGGCTATCGTTTCAGCACCGCCCCGATCATGCCCCCCTGTGAGCGCCTTTATACCGCCCATTTCCCCGGCCCTTGCGATCCGGCGGCCATGCGGGCAGCCATGCCTCAGCTCATGGGCGAACATGATTTTTCTTCCTTTGAGGCCGCCGGTTCCCGTCCGGCCGAGGGGAGGCGGGGGGCGGTGCGTTGCATCCAGCGGCTGGAATTGGTAGAAGATGGGGAACGGCCCGGAAATTTCGAAATTATCGTTGCTGGCGACGGCTTTTTACGGCATATGGTACGCAATATTGTCGGCACCCTGGTGGAAGTGGGGCAGGGACGGCGGACGCCGGAGGAATTCGGGCAGTTGCTGGCCGCCCGCAACCGTATCCTGGCCGGACCGACCGCGCCCGCCCACGGCCTGGTGCTGCAAGAGGTCTTCTATTAACGCGGATCCAGCCGATTTTTTGCAGAAAATCATGGCGCTCCGGTGCCGTCGTGCATTACCTATAACAACGCGATAGTTCTTACCCCAAACCTGAACCTCTGCAGGAACAGACCATGACCACCTCGATCATCCCCTTGGCGGAACGAGTACGGCAGATCAAGGCATCCCCTACCCTGGCGGTGGATGCCAAGGCCAAGGCGTTGAAGGCCGCCGGTGCCGATGTCCTGAATTTCAGCGTCGGCGAGCCCGATTTCGATACCCCGGGGCATGTGCGTGCTGCCGGTAAGAAGGCCATCGACGAGGGGTTTACCCGTTATACCCCGGTGCCGGGCATTCTGGAACTGCGGCAGGCGGTGTGCCAGCGCGTTGCCGCGGACCACGGCTGGCGCTATGAGCCGGATCAGGTCCAGGTCTGCTGTGGCGGCAAACACGGGCTGTACAACATGGCCCAGGCCCTGTTCGGCCCCGGCGACGAGGTGCTGATTCCTGCGCCCTACTGGGTTTCCTACCCGCCCATCGTGCAGCTCGCCGGCGCCATGCCGGTCACGGTGCCGCTCACCGAGGCCCGCGATTTCGATCTCGATCCTGAAATCCTCTCTCGCTACATCACCCCCAAAACCCGTGGCATCATCCTGAACAATCCGTCCAACCCCACCGGGTCGGTTTTTTCCGCCAGAACGCTTGAGGTGATCGGCAGGCTGGCCCTGGAGAAAGGGTGGATCGTGATCAGCGACGATATCTACGACACCATCGTGTACGGCAACGAGAAGTTGCCGCACATCCTGGATGTGGACCCCCGTCTTGCGGAACAGACCCTGGTGCTGAACGGCGTTTCCAAGTCCTTTGCCATGACCGGCT
>DIKC01000163.1 GCA_002421565.1 Desulfobulbaceae bacterium UBA5628
CGGGCCAGGAGCGACGACTCCGGTTGGCCGGCGACCGGCCAGGCGGCTACGCCGCCGGTCGCCGAAGCTGCGCCGCCGCAATGTGACGACAAGGTGCAGACCTGTGGCTTCTTCATGGCGGTTATTGCCCGTAGCCGCCGGCAGTGGCGTTGGCCGGTTCAGCAGGCAGCGGCACGGGCTGGCCGCCCACCACCTCCACCACCGCAGTGCTGGAGCCATTCTTATGGCCAATGCTGTAGCCGCTGACAAAACCGAATACCCCGACAATTACGATCAAAATTATTGCGATACTGGTCTTCATCTTCTTATTTCTCCGGTTCTATTTAGGTTAATTTTAAAATTCGTCCCTTGCCGCCGCTCAACCGGTCGGCCGGATGAACTTGAAGTAGGAGAGAGTCCAGTTGCCCATGACAATGGCGGTGATGGCGACAATACTGGAGATCGCCCCGGTGGAAACCCCGGTCACCCCGTGGCCCAAGTTGCAGCCGCCGGCGATTACCGCCCCCACGCCCATCATCACGCTGCCGCCGAAGACGGTCAGGAACTGATCAACCGGCGGGATCTTCCAGGAAAATTCCTTGCGGGCCCGGGCGCTGAAGAACGCTCCCAGCGGAACCGAGAAGATGAAGAATACCCCCCAGGTGCCCCGGAAAATGCCCAGGAAGCTGAACTCCTGGAAGGGAGAATGGGTGCTGTTGTACATTACCGAGTAGAAAAGCTCCCGCATGGTGGTGGTGATCGCCAAACCGCGGGGGAAGCCGCCGAAGTAGGAAGAAACCCACCAGCCGATCACCACCAGCAGACCGACCAGAATCCCGGTAAGGCCCCAGCTGTAGGTCTTGGTCTTGGTAAGCCCGAACTTGGGCTTGCCCATGAAGATGAAGGCCAGCAGGGCGGCGGAAAGGACCGCGATCGACACCCACTTGACCACCATCCCCTGGCCGAAGAGATGCCAGAAGGCGGGATTGCTCATCCCGTTGATCTCCATGCCAAAGCCCTTTAGATAGTAATGAAGGGGGCTGAAGATGCCGTCGGTGGTCATTACCACCCCGAAGAAAAAGCCGATGATCGCGATGATCGCGGCGGCCTGGCCCTCACCGAGCCGATAGACAATGCCGCTGGCGCAACCGCCGGCCAGCACGATCCCCAGCCCGAAGAGGAAACCGCCCAGGATATTGGCCAGGGGCATGAAATTCTGACGCAAAAGAGCGGTCTGGACCATTTCTCCGGTCTGGGGATTGACGGTGACCATCCAGCCCAGATCCTGGATCAGGTTGGAGCCGATCAAGGCCACCACCACGCTCATCAGATAGGCGCGGAAGGTGGTGAGGTTATCCAGGAAGATAATATCCCGGAAGGCCGAGTTGAGACAGAACCGGCCCCGCTGAAGGACAAACCCCAAGGCCAGACCCAGGGCGACGGCGGTTGCGATGGAAACGTAACTGCTCTGCATTATTGCTTACCTCCTGCCACGACTAGTTGATTAAAGGGCATGGGCCGGGGCAGGAACCTGCACCGCATTGCCCTCGTTGACATGATGCCAGCAGCCGACACCCGCCGGCTTGGCCACCATAACCGGCACCCCTACCCGCTTTTCAACTTCCTTGGTGACGCAGCCGCTGACCAGCTTGTCCATGGCGCCCTTGCCGTTGCAGCCGAGGATCATCATGTCCACCTGCTCGGCCTGGGCGACCTTGAGGATCTCGTCGGTGGGGTTGCCGGCCCGGATGTAGGGACGAATGGCGACCAGGCCGATGTTGGCCAGTTCCCGGCGGTAGTAATCAACGATCTCTTCCGCCTTGGCGTCCAGTTCTTCCTGGAAATCGGTGCCGACCAGGGATTCCTTGAGGGTGGCCAGTTCCGCGTCCCCCAGCATGTCGCCCATCAGGGACTTGCCGAGCAAGCGTTGCACATGGACCAGAATAACTTCCTCCGGTGCCCGCACCTGATTCTTCAAAACAGAGAGAATGGCCTGGGAACCTCTTGTTTCGTCAACCGCGATCAATACCTTTTTCATGACTTTTCCTCCTTAAGAAATGGGCTGATGATAAACGTCACCTGAACGTTAAACTCGACGCTGTTCCTGTTTGCCTCTTAAAGCAAAGCCCGTGCCAAAACCTCTCAAAAAACATAAAAGACGACATTACAACTAGTTACAAAAGCAGATAACTATTTTGTCTTGTTGCTAAACCCAAAAAGAGTTAACGTCGCTAACGCAATTAACGTTCACTTAACGTTAAGATTAACAGCCAGAGGGGTTAACACCATGCTGGAAAAACTGTTCGTCGACCCGGCCTTCCAGATGCAGGTCTTTGAAACCATGCACGACGGCCTGATGATCATCGACAAGGATCGCATCATTCGTTTTTTCAATCGGGCGGCGGAAAAAATCACCGGCTTCCGACGGGAGGAAGTGATCGGCAAATCCTGCACCACCCTGGATACCGATACCTGCGCCGAACTGGTCATATCCGACTCCGAGCAGATCTGTGATCTGTTCAGAAACGGCAAGGTCTGCGACCGGCGCTGCCGGATGCGTTCCAAGGACGGCAAGCCGGTTTACCTGCTGAAAAGCGCCGAACTGTTAAAAGACAAAAACGGCAAAGTGATCGGGGCGGTGGAGACCATTGCCGACATCACCACCCTTTACTTGAAGGAACTGGAACTGGAGGAGATCAAGCAGGAAATCCGGCTCGATTCCTGGTTCATGGGGATTCTCGGCCAGAGCGAGCCGATGCAGACCCTTTACGAACAGATCAGAAACGCGGCGATGAGCGAGGCGCCGGTTCTGATCTGGGGCGAATCAGGCACCGGCAAAGATTTGGTGGCCAATGCCATCCACAAAATGAGTCGCCGCAAGGATGGCCCCTTGGTCAAGCTCAACTGCGCCGCTTTAAGTCCCTATCTCCTGGAAAGCGAACTCTTCGGCCACAAAAAAGGGGCCTTCACCGGAGCCCACAACGACCGCGAGGGCCGCTTCGAGGCGGCCGACGGCGGCACCTTCTTCCTGGACGAAATCGGCGACATGCCGCTGGAGATGCAGGCCAAGCTGCTGCGGGTGCTGGAGGAGAAGGTGGTGGAACGGGTCGGCGAGCACCGCTTGCGGCCGGTGGATATCCGGCTGGTCTCCGCCACCCACAAAAGCCTGGAAAGGCTGATCGAGGAAAAACTCTTCCGCGAGGATCTTTTCTACCGGGTCAATTCCATCTTCATCAGAACCCCGCCGCTAAGGGAGCGCAAGCCGGATATCCCGCTACTGGTCGCCCATTACCTCAAAAAAATTTCATTGGTCAACAACAAGAAAATCGGGCAGGTTTCGCCGCCGGCCCTGGAACTGCTGGTCAATTACCGCTGGCCGGGCAATGTCCGCCACCTGATCAACGCCTTGGAGCACTGCGCCATCACCTGCAAGGGCGAGACCATTGAAATCAGCGACCTGCCGGAGTATATCTTCCGGGAGAAAATGTCGCCCCAGGCGGCTAAAGGACAAAGCGGCAAGGAACTGGTGCAAACGGCACTAGCCCGCCACCAAGGCAATCGCACCCAGGCGGCCAAGGAACTGGGAATCAGCCGGGTCACCCTCTGGAAGAGAATCAAGGAATACCAGCTTGCCGATTAGCGAACAGCGCCGGGGCGAATATTTTCTCCTGGCCGAAGAACTGCTCTGGGGCTGGTTTCCCATCGTCACCCTCCTCACCTATCGATATCTCGACCCGCTCTGGTCGATGGCGATCACCATTCTCCTGTCCACCATCTTTTTCAGCGGGATCATGGCCCGCCGTCGGCTCTGGCCGGAGTTGACCCGGCGGGAGGGGTGGCCCGACCTGGCCTGGGCCTCCTTGTTCATCATGCTCCTCTTCATCTTCCTTTTCATCGGTCTTTCCCACACCACCGCCGGTAACGCCGCCCTGATCCTATTTTTGCAGGTATTTTTCTCCTTCTGCTACTTCAATCTCTTCAAAGGCGAACGGATGAAACCGGCCCACCTGGCCGGGGTGGGACTGATGAGCGCCGGCGCTATCCTGGTTCTTTTCCCCGACGAGGCGGGAGGGTTCAGCCGGGGCGATTTTCTGGTTCTACTGGCGGCGATGATCGCCCCGGCCGCCAATCGTTACCAGCAACGCTCACGGGCCAGGGTCAGCGCCGTCACCCTCCTTTTTGTCCGCAATCTGACCAGCCTGCCGGTGCTTTTTCTGATCGCCTGGCTGTTCGCCCCCCTGCCGGGCCGAACTGAAATCGCCGCCGGCTGGTGGCTGCTCCTGCTCAACGGCCTCTTGCTGATGGGCCTTTCCAAAATTTACTGGATCGAGGGGCTGCACCGCCTTTCGATCACCAAGGTCAGCGCCATGACCGCCCTCTCCCCCCTCTTCACCATGATTTTCGCCTATCCGGTACTGGGCGAAGTGCCGGGCCTGTGGCAGATAATCGGGGTGGCCCCAATCCTGATCGGCGGCGCCCTGATCACCCGGTAAAAGGACAAGGCGCCGCTGTTGCTTGACAGAACAGCGGGAAAACCGTACAAAATTGGCATGTCTTCGCCTGATAACACCAGCCCGCCGCCACAGCAACCGCCACCGGCCGCCTTTGAATTTCTGGCGCCGCCGGACAAAATGACGGTTTACCTGACCCTGCGGGCGGCCGGGGAAAACGGCCCGGCTCCCGCCGCCACCGAGGAAATCCTCGCCGCCCTGGCTGAACAGCAAATCGTTTTCGGGATTGACGAGAAGACGATCAACAAGGCGGTATCCCGGCTGGCGACCGAGGGAGTGGAAAGCGATCACCTGCGGATCGCCGCCGGTCAGGAACAGATCCCGGGCAGCGACGGTCGCCTGGAGTTGAAATTCGGACTCAAGGCCGCCAACCACGATCCCCTGGCCGCGGAAATGGTGGGGCCGGGCCGGGTAATCGCGATCAAAATCCCTCCCGCCCCCGGCGTTCCCGGCCGCGACGTTTACGGAGCGGAAATTGCCCCGGCCGCCGGGGTTGAATCTCCGGCCGTTGCCGGTGAGCATGTGCTCTTCGATCCGGCGACCGGCGAGTTCAGAGCGGAAATCTACGGCCGCGCCCTTTTGGTCGAAGGCAGCCTCAAGGTGGAAAATCCGGTAGTGATTGCTCCCGACCGGATGATCGCCCACCTTCCCCTCTGCCCCCGCCTGGCCGACAACAGCCTTCTCACCCTGGAAGAGGTGCTGGCCACCCTGAAGATAGCCGGGGTCGAGCATGGTCTTCAGGAAGAAGCGATACAAGCCGCCCTGGCCGATGAGCAAAGCTTCCCGGAAATGGCGGCAGCCCTTGGCACCCCGCCCCGGCCCGGCAGCGACAGCCGCCTGGAACTCCTTTTTCCCGCCGAGGCGCCGCCGGACACTCCCCTGCCCCTCTTTGAACCCGGCGACATCCTGGCGCGCAAAACCCCTTCCCAACCCGGCACGGAAGGGATGACCGTCACCGGCGAACCGGTGCCGCCGGCGCCGCCCCAGGAGATCGCCATCAGCCTCGGCGAAAATGTGGCGGTCCAGCCGGACGGGCTGACCTTTGCCATGAGCGACGAGTTGCCGGCCGGTTATCCTGAATACCGGGACGAGACCATTTCGGTTCTTTCCCCCCTGCGGGTTGCCGAAGACGGAATGGAGGCGCGGCTGGATATCCATCCTCCCGCTCCCGCCGGCAAATCACTCACCGAAGAAGTGGTGATCCGCCTGCTCCAGCATTTCAAGGTGACCCACGGGGTCAACCCCCAGGCGGTGCGTCAGGCCATGGGCCGGGCCGCGGCCGAGGGCGAACCGCG
>DIKC01000034.1 GCA_002421565.1 Desulfobulbaceae bacterium UBA5628
CTTCAGGCGGTGGAGTATTCACTTCCCTCCCCGGCCTGATGGGGTAGAGTACTCAATCGGTTTGCGGCGGATCGGATCGGAAGAGAGGGGAGGCGAGGGCTGATAGGCGCGGATGAAAAGGGTTCTGTTGGGCATATTCCTGCTGCTGGCCGGGCCGCGACCGGCGGCGGCTAGTGAAATCGTGGCGGTGCTGAGCGACAACTCCCGGCTCTACCAGCAGACCGTGGCCGAGTTCAGCCGCGCCCTCGCCGCCTCCTCCCTCCCGCTGTCCGGCCCCAGGTCGATCGCCGTCCCGGAGGTCGAGAGCCTGCTCCTGACCGAACTAGCCGAGTCGGCGGCCCTGCCCACCCTCCTCCGTCGGCAGCGCCCGGACCTGATTCTGGCCCTGGGCGCTCCGGCCCTGGCCGCGGCGCGGGAGATCGGCGAGATTCCCATCCTCTATCTTCTTGCCCCCAATGGGCCCCGGCTGGCGGCGCAACAGGCCAACATCACCGGCATCAATCTCATTCCCGCCCCCGCCGACCAGCTTGCCGCCGTGCAGCGGCTGTTTCCGGATCGTCGGCGGATCGGGCTGATTACCACCGGCGCCGGTGACCCCGCCCTGGGGGATGAAGCGCGCCGTGCCGCGGCGGCTGCCGGTTTCAGCCTGGTCGTCCGCCATTGCGAGGATCATCGCCTGATTCCGGAAACGCTCAAGGAACTGGTCGGCCAGATCGACCTCTTCTGGCTCACGGCCGATCCCGATCTGCTGCGTCGGCAATATCTGCAGGCGATCATGCTTTTTTCCCTTAACGCCAAAATCCCGGTTTTCACCTTCAGCGAGCTGCTGCTGAAAGAGGGGGCGACCCTGGCGGTGAGTCCCGATCTGACAAAGATCGGCGCCCAGGCGGCCCACTTGAGTCAGGCCATTCTGCGCGGCGACCGGCCCGCCCCGCAAAATCCGGAGCAACTCACCAGCCAGGTGAACCGCGCGGTCGCCGCCAAGCTGGGCCTCTCGTTGGCCGGGCCTGCCCGGTCCGGAGCCGCCCCATGAGTCCGCGCCTTCGTCTGCGGAGCCTCCGGGGCAGTCTCACCTTCCGGGCCGTGGCCGGCATGGGGCTGGCCATGCTGGTCATCATCCTGACCGGCAGCGCCATCCTTTATGCCGTTTACCGTGAGGCCCTCAGCGCCCATTTTCACCAGGAGGGCGAAACCCTGGCCCGCTCCCTGGCCCGTTCCTCCCAACTCGGAGTTTTTACTGAAAATCCCGACGAATTGCGGCCCATTTTCGAGGCTGCTCTGGAGAATGAAGACATTATCGCGGTTTATGCCTACCGGCTCACCGGAGAACCGATTTTCAAGTTCGGCGCCGAGGATCGGGAGGGCGAACTCGCGCCGCCGACACCGGCCGTATCCGGGCCGCTCGATGCGCCTGGCCGCCGCAAGACCGCGATCAAAGCCGGCGACCGCCATGCCGATTTCTGGGCCTATGTCCAGGCCGACACCGCGCCGCTGGCCGAGGAGGCCCTTTATCTCGGCGAGCCGCCGCCGCCCAGGGTCGAACGGCCCATCGGGCTGGTCTGTATCAGGATTTCCACCGATCCGATCCGGCGCTGGCTTGGTTTTCTGCGTAATGTCGGGATGGCCGCGGCCTTTTTCTTCCTGGTCGTGAGCGTCGCCACCACCTTTCTGGTCATCCGCGCCATGCACCGGCCGCTCTCCGCTTTGCTTGCCGATCTGCGCCAAAGCGGCCGAATGGCGGGGCATGGCCGGGAAGAGGAATTGCTCTCCGCCACCTACCACGACCTGCTTCGGCAGTTGAACGACTCCTTCCGGATGGTCGAGCAATTGAACCTCAACCTGGAAGAAAAGGTGCGGGAACGGACCAGCGAATTGACCGGCGCCCTGACGGAATTGCGCCAGACCCAGGCGCAACTGGTCCAGAGCGCAAAAATGGCGGCCATGGGGGAACTGGTGGCGGGCCTGGCCCACGAGATCAACAACGCCACCCATATCGTCCTGCACTCCCTGGCCAATCTCGGCCGTCGTCTCAACCAGGGGATCGCCGACCCGCGGTTGCGCCGGGAGAGCGTCACCCTCCTGGCCATGATCGAGGAGGCCGGCCGCCGCACCGCCGGGATCGTGCGGGATTTGATGACCTTTGCCCGCCCCTCCCCGGCGCATTATCAGCATTTCTTGCTCAATCAAGGGCTGCGGAGCACCATCAGCCTGCTGGAGCATCATTTTGCCGAGGGCAAGACGACCCTGCTCACCGACTTCGATGAGCAACAACCCCACCTGCGGGGCCGGAGCGAGCAGCTCAATCAGGTCGCGCTCAATCTGCTCCTGAACGCGATCCAGGCGGCGGGCGAGGGGGGCACGGTCAAGGTGGCCACCCGCCATGACCAGCGGAATCTCTATCTTGAGGTGGCGGACAGCGGCCCCGGGGTGGCGCCCGAGGCGCGGCCCTACATCTTCGATCCCTTTTTCACCACCAAACGGCCGGGCAAGGGCACCGGCCTCGGTCTGGCGGTCTCCTACCGGATCGTCGCCGAGCACGGCGGCAGCATCGAACTGGTTGATTCCCCGGAGTGGGGGGCGCTCTTCCGCGTCACCCTGCCCCGCGAAGTCACCCCGAACCCGAGAGAACCTCAATCATGAGCAGAAGCACGGAACCGGCAAAGGAAAAGATTCTTTACGTGGATGACGAGGAAGCCAATCTGGTCAACTTCACCATGAGCCTTGAGGACCAATATCAGGTGTTCACCGCCCTCTCCGGGGAGGAGGCGCTGCGGATCTGCCAGCGGGAGCCGGGGATCGCGGTGCTGGTCAGCGACCAGCGGATGCCGGGGATGAGCGGGCTGGAACTACTCGAAAAGGTGGATCAAGCCCATCCGGAGATGATCCGGATCATGCTTACCGCCTTCACCGATCTCGAGGTGGCCCTGGAGGCGATCAACCGTTGCCACGTTTACAGCTTTATCTCCAAGCCGTGGAAGGAAGAACTGTTGCTGCTTACCATCCAACGCGCGGTGGAGACCCATCGCCTGATCCGGGAGAATCGCGATCTCTCCCGTCGCCTGGTCACGGTGGCGGAAGAGGAGCGGAAGCGGCTGGCCCGTGATCTCCATGACGATTTCGGCCAGATTCTGCCCTCGCTCCGTTTCACCCTGGAAGATTTGCGGGCGTCGCTGGCCCCGTCAACCCCGGAGCAGCAGCGGCTGCTCGCCCAGACCGATGAGAAATTCAACGAACTGGGCCGGATCTGCCGTAAGGCGGCCGGCAATCTGCGGCCGGACATCCTCGACCGCCTGGGCCTGCTGCCGACCATCGATACGGTGGTCAATGAATGCGCCCGGGACAACGGCATCGAGATCGAGCTGTCGGTTTGCGGTCAGCCGAAAAAGATGGATCCTGAATGCGAAACCGTAATCTATCGGGTATTCCAGGAAAGTCTCAACAACATCAGGGATCATGCCGCTGCCGGCAAGGCGGAAGTCATGGTTACCTTCAGCTATCCCTTGGTTATTCTCACCATCCGTGACAACGGCCGCGGTTTCGCGGAGGAGGAGGCGGTGGCCCGGGCGCAGCGGCAAGGACGCGGCATCGGCCTGCTGGGGATGCGGGAACGGGTGGCCTCGATGGCCGGCAGTTTCATCCTGCGCAGCAAACCGGGCCAGGGCACCCAGATTCGGGTGGCCCTGCCCCTGGTCCGCAAGCGTTGAACGGTTTTTGTCGCAAGGTTATCAGGGGAGGGAAGGGATGAAAACGATCAGGGTGGCGGTGGCGGATGACCACGCCGTGGTTCGGGAGGGAATCAGTCAGATGCTCGCCCGGCAGCCGGATATGGAAGTGGTGGGCGAGGCGGCCAACGGCGCCGAAATGCTCATGCTGGTGCGGGAGAAAAACCCCGATGTGGCGGTGATCGACATCCAGATGCCGAAACTGAGCGGCCTCGATCTGCTGCCGATGATCATCAAGAACGCGCCCCAGACCAGGGTGGTGCTGCTCACCATGTACAAAAAGGATGCATACGCCCTGGCGGCGCTCCGGGCCGGGGCGATGGGGTACATCCTCAAGGCGGCGCCCAGCGAGGAATTGATCGGGGCGGTGCGGGCCGCGGATCGGAACGAAATCCGGCTGAGCAGTGAAATCAACCCCAAGGTGCTGAAGGATTTGCGTTTTCCCCAACTGAACCGGCAGCGGCAGGGCGATAACCGTTACGAGACCCTCAGCAACCGGGAGCAGGAGATTTTCCGCCTGGTGATCGAGGGCAATTCCACCAAGGAAATTGCCGAGATGCTTCACATCAGCCCGAAAACCGTGGAGAAGCACCGCTCAAACATCTGCCACAAGCTGGGAATCTCCGATACCCCCTCTCTCCTCCGTTACGCCATCAAGATCGGGATCGCCGACCCGGAACTGTGGCTGGAATAAATCAGCAGATATTGCTCAAAATACAGAGCGCCACTTATTGTTTTGCCCCTCTGCTTCGGGAATAATCCTCCTCACGATTATCACTTCAGGGTCATGAGCAAGTGAGAGGTGAAGAGATGGATCAGAACGAGCAGCGGGAACTACGGCGTTGCTATCTGGCCGCGATCCTAGAGGTGTACGACGACGAGCGCGACGAGTTGATCGGCCATCTGGACGACCAGACCCTTGGTCTGGTGTTGGGCCTGGTCAAAGTGTTCGAGTTTGCCCGGCGGTCTGAAAAATGTCTTGAGACTCTGCACTAAAGATAATTGACCGGAATCTGGATAATTTTATCGGTCACAAGCTCTACCCTTTTGCCTCGATTGACTAGGATGCCATACGTCGCCCCGGTGTCGGCCAGAAAATTTTCCATGCCCCGCAAATTAATTCTCTTTACCACGGAACCGAGTTTGATCTCGACTGGGATGATACCGAATCCTCCCTCGATCACTAAATCCACTTCGGATTTATCAATGGTACGATAATAGGAGAATTCGAGCTGGGTAGCCATGGTCGCTTGCAATCCCCGGATTACTTCTTCGACCACAAAACTCTCAAAGGAAAAACCGGCTACCGGATGGATCAGCAATCTGTCCAAGTCATTGATCTTGAGCAGGTAATGCAACAAACCCTGGTCGCGGAAAAATCCTTTCCGGGCCTTCTGCACCTTTTTGAGAAGGTTCCCGGTAAAAGGAGGTAAATTTCGCCACAGGAATGTCTGGTGAATGATGTCCAGGTAATCCTTGACCGTGGACACGCTGACCTCCAGCGCCCTGGCCATATCACTCATGTTGAGCTGATGTCCGGAGAACTGGGCCAGCAAAGTGAGGAATCGCCTGAAGTTGTGGATGTTCAGCCTGGGGAAAAGCATCCTGATATCACGACCGACATAATCAATGATGTAATTTTCCATCCACTGCTGGTAAAAATCACGCTGTTGGTCACCCTCAATCAGCGGTTCGGGGAATCCGCCTTTCAACCATGCATTCAGGCTTTGTTGCATTTGCAGGGCAGGCTGGAGCGCAAGAAAATCCCGGGGACGAGCGCCACCGCCGACCAGAAGCTCATAGATGGCCGACAGGGGTTTGTCATGCAGTTCACTTTGTTTGAAGGGCCACAGCTCGGTGGTGGCAATCCGTCCGGCCAGACTTTCGCTAATCCCTTTAATAATCGCGGGCGAACTTGATCCGGTCAGCAGAAATCTGCCTTTCCGTTTTCTGTCGCCATCGACCACCCCTCTGAGTACCTTGAACAGCTCGGGATACTGCTGGGCCTCATCAACGATAGTCTTGTCCGGGTTCAAGGTGAAAAAAGCTACGGGATCATTGCTGATCAGTTGATAATCGTCTGGGCTTTCAAGGTCATAGTATTTCCAGTCCGGCCGGAGACTGTGGGCGAGAGTCGATTTTCCGCATTGCCTGGGGCCGATAAGCGCCACCACCGGAAACATGGCCAGCAACCGGTTGATTTTTTCTGTAAGCGCCCTTTTTTTGTCCATGATATTTACAAGCTACAGCTAAAAATCATGGATGTCAAATGAAAGATAGTGGCTTGCGGATAACTGGCCAGGCCCGGCGCCTGCTGGATTTCGTCAATGATCGCGCCGTCACTGTTACGATATTTTGCGAAAAGTCGTGCGGAGCGGCCATGGATTGTCAATTCAGGACGCGTCTTCACCTCGCGGGAACAATAAAAAAAACCCCGGCGCGAATAGCCGCCGGGGGCGTCGGGCGCACCGAGGGGGTGGCGCGCTTTCCGGGTATTTCTTACATGGTGCGGCAGATGGTATATTCAGCGGCTTCGCTGTAAGGAGATTTTCCGGCTGGTGATCGAGGGCAATTCCACCAAGGAAATCGCCAGTCTGCTTCACATCAGCCCGAAAACCGTGGAAAAGCACCGCTCAAACATCTGCCACAAGCTGGAAATCTCCGATACTCCCTCCCTCCTCCGTTACGCCATCAAAATCGGGATCGCCGACCCGGAACTGTGGCTGGATTGAATAAATATTACCAAAAATAGAGTATTATTGTACGTCAAAAAAATGGCTTAGGGATAATCTGTATAACTGAGGCCGTTTTCCTGGCTATAACACCCTTCTTTCAGCCCATCACTGCATTAATCGGTAAAATATTTCCATGATTCCCGCTACTTGTCGGCCAAGCCGGCGAGATCATTTATTTATCGGCGTTGCCGCAAAATACAGGGCGCGACTTATTGCCTTGGCCCCCCTGCTTCGAGAATAATCCTTCATCACGATTATCACTTCAGGGTCATGAGCAAGGGAGAGATGCGGACATGGATCAAAATGAGCAGCGGGAACTGCGGCGTTGTTATCTGGCCGCGACCATGGAGGTGTACGACGACGAGCGCGACGAGTTGATCGGCCATCTGGTGGATATGAGCAGCCGGGGATTCAAGGTGGTGGGGCGGCAGCCGGTTGATCGCGGCCGGCGCTTGCGGGTGCGCTTGAAAATGCCGCCGCCAGGGCCGATCGAGTGGGAGTTGCGCTGCGAGGCCCGGAGTTGCTGGAGTCGGCCGGAGGTTGATTCCGATTATCACGGCACCGGCTTTGTCCTCGGCCAAATGGACGACCAGACCCTGGATCTGGTGCTGGGCTTGGTCAACCTCTTCGAGTTTGACCGGCGGGCCGAAAAATATCTTGAAACCCAGCACTAAAGAGGCG
The DNA here is from genome assembly GCA_002421565.1 of Desulfobulbaceae bacterium UBA5628. GTDB lineage: Bacteria > Desulfobacterota > Desulfobulbia > Desulfobulbales > Desulfurivibrionaceae > UBA5628. Next base: position 7,139 of record DIKC01000034.1, read on the forward strand.
GTCTGATGGCAATCACCGCCAACAAGCACGGTATGTTGGGATCCAAGCGGCCCAAGGTTCCCAGCATTTCTCTGGACAAGCTGATGGGGATCGTCCGGGCCGGGGGCACGGTGCGCACCGGGGTCGATATCCGCAGCCAGCAGGGGCAGTTACTCCTGGAAAAGGATGTCCTGGTTTCCGATTTAGTGGTACTGGAACGGGCCAAGCGGCTGGGGGTGGAATGGATTCCGATCATTGCCGGTGACGAGGGCGGGGTGTGGGACAAGAAGGGCAGGCCGGTGGCATTGACCGAACCGGACCCGGCCTCGCTGCGGATGGCCAAGGCCGCCCCCCTCTCCGAAATCGACCGGCAACTGAAGGTGATCACCGAGATCAAGGAGATCGCCAGTGAAAAGTACGAACACGCCAAGAGCTGCATCAAGCAGACTTTGGCCGAAATTCAGGCCAATGACGGCGAGTTCGATCCCGGCCCGGTGGCCGATACCGTGGGCGAGCTGGTCGATTTCGTGGCCGATCATGAGAACTCCTTTGCCTACCTCACCCGGGAGATTTTTTCATACGACGATTATCTCTACAACCACTCGATCAACGTCTGCACCATCGGCACCGTGATCCTGAAGAAATTCAATGAAAATTTCAGTTCCGCGGTCAATTCCTTTCTCAACAACGCCCCTTCCAATACCCTGGATGAGAGCAGGAAAGAGGATAAGTCGTTCAGCTACTACCAGCCCGCGGAGTTGCGGGATATTGCCATCGGTTTTTTCATGCACGACCTGGGCAAGGTCTTGATCGACACCAATATTCTCAACAAAGCCGGCCGGCTGACCGAAAGCGAGTTCGATGAGATCAAGACCCACACCACCGAAAAGGCCCAGCAGGTGCTGGAAAAGAACTGCTTCTCCAACCCGTTTGTGGCCAATGTCTGCCTCTATCATCATGCCCGCCTGTACGGCGACGAGCCCCGCTGCTACCCGGAAAGTCAGCATCATACGATGGTGCCGCCCTACGTCAAGGTCTGCAAGCTGGCCGACATCTACGACGCCATGACCTCCAAGCGGGCCTATAAAGATGCCCTAAATCCGGTGGGGGTGGTGACCGACATCTTTAATCAGTATGCCCGTAAAGACCCGCTGTTGCAGTATATCCTCCACTCCTTCGTCAAATCGGTGGGGATCTATCCACCGGGCAGCGTCATCGCCCTGACCGACGGCCGCCCCTCACGCCTTTGGAAGCATATAAGATCCTGCCCGATTATCTGCGCGAGATCGTCGGGGCGCCGGAAACCGCGGTGGCCACGGCTTGAAAACCTCCGTATGCAAAGGAACAACGCCATGAGAATGAGATGCGAGGCAAGTTATAGCAACGAAGCCATCCGGCTGTCCCTGCAAGGGGAAATATACGAAAAGGAGGCGGAGGCTCTGAAGCAATATTTTAAGAGTATCCACCTTTGTCACTTCCGGGAGGTGGTTCTCGATCTTGGCGATCTTGCCTACATCGGCTGCGCCGGCATCGGCAAACTCCTCCTCCTCTATAAGGTGGTCAACGCCTGTAACGGCACCATGCGCTTGGTCAGAACCCCGGAGCTAATCGCCGAATTATTTAGTTCCATGCAGCTTGATACCCTTTTTCAGGTGAGCCGGACCGAGCAGTAGAGGGAAGCCGGACATAGTCATATTGAAGTTTGCCACCAACTTCACCCCGCCCGCAGCCGCTACCTCGCAGATCGAGCCGCTTAATCCTTGTAGTCTGATCACCTCGCCCTGGTTCACCTCCAGTTTGCCGAAGATGCACTTGAAAAAAATACAGGTCGGCAAATCGACCCTGGTGGAATTGTTTGCCCGCCAACATGGGCTGGCCCTGCGTACCGTCAACCTGGAACGCCATCCCGAACTGGCCCCGGTTTTCTCAAGCAAGGATCCCGAGCAGATCATTCAGCAAATTGAGTTTCTGCCGAAGATGGAACCAATTGGCGCCGATACCCTCTTGTTTTTAGATGAAATTCAGGCGGTTCCGGAGGCCATTGCCGCCCTGCGCTATTTTTACGAAGAGCGTCCAGGGTTGCCGGTGGTCAGTGCCGGTTCCCTGCTGGAGTTCGCCCTCTCCGGCCACCACTTTTCGATGCCGGTGGGGAGGGTGCAATATCTCCACATGGGTCCCATGACTTTCGGCGAATTTCTGGCGGCGATGGATGAGGAGGCGTTGCAAGGGTTTATCGCCGATTACGAGCCGGGCCGGGAGATCGGCGAGGTCGTCCACCAGCGCCTGCTGCAATTGTTGCGCTCCTATTGCCAGGTCGGCGGGATGCCGGAAGCGGTGGCGGTGTTTGCCGACAGCCGCAGTTACCAGAAGGTCGGCGAGGTTCATAACTCCATCATCGATACCTATCGTGACGATTTCCCCAAATATGCCGGGGCCAGAAATCTCAACCGGATGCTTCAGGTCTTCAACTTTGCCGCCAGGAATGTGGGGGTGAAGATCAAATACTCCAATATCTCGCCGCGGGACCAGAGCGTTACCATCAAGCGGGATATCGAGTTGCTGACCATGTCCCGGGTGCTCGGCAAGGTGGTGTACAGCCACTGTTCAGGCCTGCCGTTGCAGGCCGATCTCAGTGAAAAAGTTTATAAGCTGCTCTTTCTGGATGTCGGCTTGATGAACGCGATTTGCGGGCTGGACTGGCGGGATCTCGCGCGGCTGGATGAAGCAAAACTGATCAACCAAGGGGCCTTGGCCGGGCAATTTATCGGCCAGCACCTTCAGGCCATGCTTGCCGACAAGCCGAACCGGGAATTGAATTATTGGCTGCGCGAGGGGTGCGCCGCCAACGCCGAAGTGGATTTTGTCATGGGGCTGGGCGGCAGGATCATCCCCATCGAGGTTAAATCCGGGGCCAGCGGCTCCCTGAAATCCCTGCACCAGTTTATGGGCAACAAGCAGGCGCCGCTGGCCGTCCGCTTTGATACCAATCGTCCCACCGTGCAGCGGATAGATACCGCAACCATAATCAACAAGCGGCAGCAACAGGTGCAATACCCCCTGGTCTCCCTCCCCCTCTACCTGGTGGAGCGATTGGATACCATCGTGGACTTGCTGGCGCGGCAGTCCTGACGCTCGCAAATCTATGAACGAATTATTTCTTCTTGTGATCCGTCTGGCGGAACAGATCGGCAAAGGTGCCTAAAGGGGCGGCGCTTTTTTTGGCGGTGCTCATGTGGGCGCGGAAATCGTCGGCCTCGGCCGTTTCCCGGGCCGCCGACCTCTTTGGGTTTGGCTTGCCGGAGCCGGCGCTTTCTTCCCCGCTTGCGGTCTCGGCCGTTTGCTCCTCGCCACCGGCCAGGGAAAGGGAGAGCCGCTTTTTGTCCCGATCCACCCCGTCGATTTTGACCTCGACGGTATCGCCCTCATGCAGCGCCTCGCGGGGGTGTTTGAGGCGGCGGCCCCGGCCCAGCTTGGAGATGTGGAGGAGACCGTCGATTCCTTCCGCCAGGGTGACAAAGGCCCCGAACTCGGTGAGCCGCGCCACCCGGCCCTGGTGAGTGCTCCCTTCCGGGAAGCGGAGGTTGATCTCTTCCCAGGGGTCGGGGAGGGTGTCCTTGAGGCTGAAGGAGAAGCGGTCATGTTCCCAGTCCAGCTTTTTGATCGTGACCGTCACCTGCTGGCCGCTCTCCAGCCGGCTGTGGATGTCCTCCACCCGGCCCCAGGCGATTTCCGAGGCCGGAATCAACCCTTCCAGGCCGCCGATATCGACAAAGGCCCCGAAGTCGCGCACCGAACTGATCACCCCGTTTACTGTCTGCCCCTCCGCCAGGGTGCGGCGCAGTTCCTCTTTCTTGCCGGCCCGTTCCTCTTCCTGCAGATCGCGGCGGGAAACCACGATGTTGCGGCCCTGTTCACCGTACTTGCTGATCCGGAAGGAGAGTTTCTGGCCGACATAGGCGGCGGGGTCGGCGGCCCGGCGGAGATCGATCTGGGAATAGGGGCAGAAGGCGCGGATATTGCCGGCCAGGCGGATTACGTAGCCGCCCTTGATTTCGCCCTCCACCGTTCCTTCCACCGGCACTCCGGCGGCGGCCGCCTCTTCCAGATGGCCGGCCAGGGCGGCGCCGCTCATTCTGGCGGTAAACAGCCGCTCCTGATTCTTTTCCGCGATGAAATAGACATTGACCGCATCCCCTTCCCGGACCGTCAGGTTGCCCTCGGGATCGGCGAATTCGTGGCGGGCCACCGCCCCCTCACTCTTGTCGCCCAGGTCGATGAAAATCCAATCGCCGGTGATCCGGACCACGGTCGCCGCCACCTTCTGGCCGGGGGCCAGCCGTTGCTTGCGAAGGGGGGCGGTTTCCTGGAACAGTTCGGCGAAACTCGGTTGGTGGTCGGTGGTCATGATTGTTCACCCGCTGGTGGTTTGGACTTGATCGTGGGCCACGGCGATGCCCGCAGCCTTTTTAGACTGTTGCGATAGTTACTCCGGATACCTTGCCGTTTCAAGAGGATATTGTTGGCCGGGAAAGCGCCGGGTTTGATTTAAGTCAAGGCGGGCGATGTTTACCGTGGGTTATTTTGCATGAAATGGCCCCCGGTGAATTAAACGGCGGGTTTTAACCAGTAAGACAAAAGGAGCAGCGACATGGAGAAAAAACGGATGTTCGGCAAGATGTTGATGGTGGCGGTTCTGGTGGTGGGCGGGGCCTTGTTGACCGCCCAGCGGGCGGCGGCCCACTGCGACAGTCTGGACGGCCCGGTAGTCAACGAGGCCCGGATCGCTTTGGAAAAAGGTAATATCAGCCCGCTTTTGAAATGGGTTGCCCCGGAGCATGAGCCAGCCCTCAAGGCCGCTTTTGTCCAGACCGGCAAAGTAAGGGGGCTGGGGGGTGAGGCCAAAAGCCTGGCGGAGCAATATTTTTTTGAGACCCTGGTTCGTTTGCATCGGGAAGGGGAGGGAGCGCCCTATACCGGTCTCAAGCCAGCCGGGCAGATCGCCGGCCCCATTCGCAAAGCGGATCAGGCCCTGGTCGATGGTTCGGTCGATCCCTTGGCCGCTGCCATTTCCAACCATGTGGGGCAGGCCATCCGCGAGCGTTTTGCCAGGGCTTTGGCCGCCCAGCAAAAGGCCGGTGAAAATGTCGTTGCTGGCCGGGAGTTTGTCGAGGCCTACGTGCAATATGTTCATTTCATCGAAGGGATCGTCGGGTTAGTACACGGCAGCCACGCTCATTAAGGTTGTCGGATGCCTCCTCTTGACTCCGGCCTGATCCCGTGTATTGTTCGCTGGTTGGTTCAGGTGGCGGATTGGCGGGTCAGCCGGGGGATGAGCGATGCAAGGTAAAACAGCGGTGTTGCGGCATGAGGCTTTTCTCGCCCATGATCCGGGGCCGGGGCATGTGGAGTCGCCC
>DIKC01000109.1 GCA_002421565.1 Desulfobulbaceae bacterium UBA5628
AAGAGGCCCGGCGCCGACTCACCGAGATCGAAACCTGGCAGAAAAAAACCGACGCCCGGGCCGCCAAGGAGGCGGAAGAGGCGGCGGAAAAAGTGAAATTCGATTTCTCCGGTAAATACAAACTCCGCGCCAATTCACGCCACAATCTGCACCTGAACAACCCGAACCAGTTCTGGAGCTTTGACAATACCTCCTATTTCGACCAGCGGTTCCAGCTCAAGGTCGACGCTGAATACAAGGCACTTTCCTCGGTTCTGGTGTTGGACAAGGGCAACTTCGTCTTTGACTGGAAAGAGGGCAGTGAAGGCACCCTGGATCGCTGGAGCGAGTTCCAGACGGTCACCTCGGCCCTGGTTCGGGAACTCTATGTGCAATATACCGGCGCTTTCGTGGTCAAGGCCGGCCGCCACAGCCTGGCGGTGGGCAACGACGGGGTGGTCTTCGAGGGGCCAGCCGATGCCCTGAAACTGGTCTACCCCCTGGAGCGAACCCCTCTGGGCCGGGCCACCCTCAACGCGGCCTATATCGCGGTCAACGGCGGCTGGCGCCATTATAACGATTTCACCTTTCCGGCCGGGGATCGGAGCGCCGTTCTCGGCCTCTCCAACAAGCTCGACGGCTGGCTCCTGAGTCTTGACCTGAAACCCCGGGACAATCTCACCATCGAACCTTACCTGCTGAAAGTCTTTGACCGCGGCGCCATCGGCGACCCCGATCTCAATCTCGACAAGGACTTTAATGCCGCCACCCTGTCGCGGGACGGCGGCTTCGAGCCGCTCTGGACCGGTCTGGCCCTCAGCGGCAAGGCCGGCAACTATTCCTTCAGCGGCGATCTGGTCTATCTCTCGGGCTCGGCGACCGAAAGCCGCGATTACGACGCCTACGCCGCTTTGCTGCGAGGCGATTACCAACTGCCGACCACGGCTCCGGGCTTCCTGAAGAATCTTTCCCTGGGAGTCGAGGTTGGCCGGGGTTCCGGCGACAGAGTCGCGGACAAGGCCGTCGGGACCGGGGATCTCCATAATTTCAGCGGCCTCTTCCTGTGCCGCAACCGGCGCAAATTCGGCAACATCTTCAGCCAGGATCTCCATGCCGGCTATTTCTTCGCCGACAGTAGCCTGGCCAATGTCACCTTTGCGCGGGCCATTATGGGGTTCACCCCCTTCAGCGGAACCAGGGGGGAATTCGCCCTGGCCCGGCTCTGGACCACCGAATCGGTACTGCACGGCCGAGGCCCGGTCGGGGATTGGAGCCGCGGCGCCGCCTCCTTCACCGACCTGACCAGGGACATCGGGTGGGAACTGGACTTCAATCTGAGCTTTCCCATCATGAAACGCCTTACCGGTTTCCTGGAAAGCGGCTATTTCCTCCCCGGCGACGTTTACCGTCTGCCCGACGGGCAAAAACCGGATCCGGCTTCCAAGGTGGTTCTGGGCGCCGAGTTTGTTTTCTGAGATGACGGAAATGAACCCCGGCGTGGAGATCTTGGCCATGCCCCGCAAGGGCATGGGGCCGATGGAGGTGCAACTGGAGCCGATCATGACCGGACTCCGGGAGCCGGTAAGACTCAAATGGTATTTCGGCGACGGCGAGGAAAGCGACTCCGTTATCCCCCCGCCGCACGAATATCTTGCCGGGAGGTACAGCGTTTTGCTGGAGGCGGTGGACGCCTTGGGTCGGTGCTACAGCGCGAGCGTCGGCATCGACGCAGCCTCTCCCGGCTGAGGAGGCGAATCCTGCGCTCTGGAAGAGCCGCGCCACCGTAAACAAGATTAATCAATCCAATCAACTTGCACAGGAGAGCTACAAAGTGATGCGAATCGTTAATGCGGTAAAAGCAGTGGTTGTTGTGGGCCTTATTTTATTAACCGGCAACGCGGCATCGGCCTTCGATGATGCCTCGATCGTCAGGGCCACGCGGGTGGACGGGGCGGTAACCCTGGACGGCGCTCCCCTCAAGGAAGGAACCGTCATCACCAGGGACGCCAAGGTCGAGGCCCCGGCCAATGCCGCGGCGGTGCTCACCTGGTCCAACGGCAGCATGGTCGAACTCTATCCGGGGTCGTCGTTGGTGCTGCGCGGGGTAATTTTCGAGGCCGACCGGAAACTTGAGAAATCCCTGCTCGCCCTGGAAAAGGGCCGGGTCTTTGTCAAGGCCCAGGTTCCCGAGCATCTCTTCGCCCATTTCGAGATCAGCGTCGGCGGTACGCCCTTCATGAGCCAGGGGGCGGAATTCGCGCTCAGAACCGACGGAAGCGGCAAGGAATTTTCACTCTGGTCCCTGCTCGGGGTGGTGGTTACCGAACGCCAGGGGGCGCGAATCCGAGTGAATGAGGGCGAACAGCTGGTCTTGAGCGCGGCCGGAGCCAGCCAGCCAGCGCCGATGCCGGCGAATACGAAAGAGGCGCTGCAAAAAACCTCGCAACGCCTGGGCGGCAGCCTGCTGGTGGATGAAGAACTGGCCCCTCCCGGCGGGCCGCTGGTGGCCAAGATCGGCGGAGTGCGCAACCGACGGGGCAACGCCCCCTATACCGTCAAATTCAAGGCCCTTACCGGCGGCGGCAGCGGCAAACTCAAAGCGATCAACTGGCAATTCGGTGGCGGCGCGGGCGCCGATGGCCGGGAAGCGGAATACACCTTCACCCAGGGCGTTTACGTGGTGGTCCTGACCGTGGAGGATGAAAACGGCCAGAAGGCCTCCGCCCAGATGAACATCTCGGTGGAACAGGATTGCGGATGTTAGGGCGAAACTAACCGCCCACAAATCAGCGAGAGGAAAAAACCATGAACGAACGAAGAGTTTTCATGAAAAACGGCCTGGTCGCCATGGTCGGAGTCGCGACTCTTGCCGCCGTCGGCGGCAAGGAAGCCGCCGCCGCCACCCGGAGATGGGGGATGATCATCGACCTCAACCGCTGCTGCGGCTGCCAATCCTGCGTAATCGCCTGCAAGGCGCAAAACAAGACGGTGGCCGGCTCGTTCAATACCAGGGTGATCACCCTGGAGGACGGCAGTTATCCCAACGCCCGGGTCGACTTTACCCCGGTGCAGTGCAATCAGTGCGAGAATCCGCCCTGTGTGCCAGCCTGCCCCATAAACGCCACCTTCAAACTCCCCAACGGGATCGTGGTAACCGATTGGAACAAGTGCGAGGGGATCGGCACCTGCGTGACCGCCTGCCCTTATGACGCCCGTTTTCTCGATTCGCGGCACAAGGGGAGCGAGGACGGCAAGGTGGATAAATGCGACTTCTGCCTCCATCGTCTGGAACGGGGCCTCCTGCCCGCCTGTGTCGAGGCCTGCGACTCTAAAGCGCGTCTTTTCGGCGACCTGAATGCCCCTACCGGGGAATTCGCGGAATACCTGCAAAAAACTGAATTGACCTCGCGTAAACCGGGACTGGGGATCAAAACAAACGTCCTTTATCTTCCCAATCGCCGGAACAAGCAAGGAGGTGCACTATGAAAAAAGAATTATCCAATCTGATGAGCGCCGGTTCTTCCCTGACCCGGCGCGGCTTTCTCAAACTGGCCGCGGCTCTCTCCGCCGTAGTGGCCTTCGGCATTGATACGGCCAAGGCGGCGGCCAAGTGGCTCGACCCGCGGCGGGTCCAGAAATCGGCGGCAACCCAACTGGATCAGGGGGTCAAGGTTGTTCATTCCGTCTGCCTCGGCTGCAATGCGCGCTGCGGAGTGCGGGCGGTGGTCGAGAACGGCAGGCTGGTCAAGCATGCGGGCAACCCCTATCACCCCTATAACCACCGGTTCGCGCCGATTCCTTACAACACCCCGGTCAACGAGACCCTGGCCCTGCCGTCTCCGGTCTGCGGCAAATCCCAGGACGCCCCCAATTATGTCTACAACCCCTACCGGCTGCTCAAGCCGCTCAAGAGATCGGGGCCGCGCGGTTCCGGCAAATTCGAACCCATCGAATGGGAGCAGATGATCCGGGAAATAGCCGAGGGCGGCAGGCTCTTCTCCCATCTCGGCGAAAAGAGAGCGGTGCCGGGGATCAAGGAGCTCAACAGCGACGCCCCCATCCGCCCCGACGCCCCCGAACTGGGACCGGTGCGCAACGGCTTTGTCTTCATCGGCGGTCGCGACCAGAACGCCCGGAAGGAATTTTCCGACCGTTTTGTCAAGGAGGCCCTGGGATCGGTCAACCGGGTCGGCCACACCGACATCTGCGGCATTGGCTTCCGGATGGGCAACTGGGCCTTTACCGAGCGGAAGCAGGTCGAACTCAAGGCGGACCCGGTCAACGTCGAATACATCCTGGTCTTCGGCGCCAACATCTACGAGGCGGTCCAGCCGGGGGTGAACACCTATGCCGCCACCCTGGCCAAGAGATACTCCGAGGGCAAGGTGAAATTCACCATCATTGATCCCCGGGCCACCAATGCCTCAACCCACGCGGAGAACTGGGTCCCGATCAAGCCCGGCCAGGACGGCGCCTTTGCCATGGGGCTGATCCGCTGGATCATCGATAACGACCGGCACAACAAAAGCTTCCTCGCCGCGCCGCACCCGAAGGCGGCGGCGGCCCTGGGGCACGCCTCCTACAGCAACGCCACCCACCTGGTGATCATCGATCCCGGCCACAAGAATTACCGGAAATTCCTCCGGGTCGCGGACCTCGATCCCAAGGCCCCGGAAGAGGAGGGCAAGAAATACATGGTTCTTGCCCGGGACAACCGGCCGGTTCCCTTTGACACGGTCGGCGAGGCGGTGCTCGATGCCGGCCGGACCGTGATGGATGCCGGCGGCCGCGCCATCCAGGTGGCGACCTCCTTCCATCTCATGCGGGAAGGGGTCATGGAGCACACGGTGGCGCAGTATGCGGCCCTGGCCGGGGTCGAGGCGGCGCAGATCGCCAAGACCGCCGAGGAGTTCACCGCCCACGGCACCAGAGCGGCGGTGACCCAGTATCATGGGGCGGGCAATTATCTCAGCGGCACCTACGCCTCCTACCCGGTGGCGATGCTGAATGGGCTGATCGGTAGCGTCGACCGCAAAGGCGGTTACATGAAGGCGGGCGGCGGCGCGGCCAAGTGGAACGAAGGTTTGTACGACCTGAAGGGCTTTGCCAGCAAGCGGAAGAGCCAGGGGCCGGTCATTTCCCGGGAGAAATTCGCCTACGAGAAAACGACCGAATTCAAGAAAAACGGCTATCCTTCCCAGCGGCCCTGGTATCCTTTCTCCAAGGGCGGTCTCTGCGTCGAGGCGATGAGCGGCATCGACCAGCAATATCCCTATCCCTGCAAGATCCTCTTTACCTATTTCTTCAACCCCGTCTATTCGATTCCGGGCGGCTTCCGCTATGTCGAGACCCTGAAAAGCGCCGACAAGGTGCCGCTCCACGTCTCCATCGACATCACGGTCAACGAATCCAACCTCTACGCCGATTACATCGTACCCGATGTGACTTATGCGGAAGGACATTACGGCTTCCTCACCCCCCATGCCCCGGCGGCAAAATTCACCGGGGTCCGGACTCCGACCATCGAACCTCTGACCGGTAAAACAGCGGACGGGCGGCCTTTCTGCGAGGAAACCTTCTTGATCGATCTGGCCAGGGCGGCGGGGCTTCCCGGCTTCGGCGACCAGGCGATCAAGGACAAAAACGGCACCGTCCATCCGCTACACACCGGCGAGGATTACTATCTCCGGGCGATCGCCAATGCCGCGGCCAGCGCCAAGGTTCCACAGGCAGCGCCAGCCGAGGTGGCGTTTGTCGAAAAAAACTACCCGGTCGCCAAATTCAAGGACATCCTGCCGGCCGACGAATGGAAACAGGTCTGCTATGTCCTGGCCAGAGGCGGGATTTTCAATACCCCCTACGACGAGGTCTTTGACGGGGAGAAGCACAAGTTCGGCTTGAAGCGGGTGGTGCTGTACAACGAAGACCTGGCCACCACCAGGAATTCCATTACCGGCGAATATTTCCCCGGCACCCTGAAATACACCCCGCCCATGACCGCGAAGGGCCGGAACATCGAGGCAATCGACAAAGAGTATCCCTTCTCCCCGGTCTCCTACAAGATGAATCTCCACAGCCAGTCGCGGACAAACTCCCACGCTTGGTCGATGGAGGTCTTCCCGACCAATTATGTGGAGGTCAACGAGAAGGATGCGCAACAACTGAAGCTCCGGGACAAGGACAAGGTGCGACTGGTGTCGCGTAATAATCCTCAGGGAATCGTGGGTGAAGTGAAGGTGACCAAGCTCATCCGGCCCGGCTGCGTGGGGGTAGCGCACCATTACGGGCATACCCAGATGGGGGCCTCGGCGCTGCCCATCCAACGGGCGGCCGAGGTGTTCCTGGGCGGTAAGGTCGTTGCCGACGCCAAGGGCTTGAAGGGCGATCCCAAACTCGGAACCGGCCTGCTGTTCAACGCCGTCTCCCGGCTGGACGAGGATTTCGCCAACACGCCTCTGGTGGAGGTGTGCGGCGGCATCCCGGATTTCAGCAGCACCAGGGTAAAAATAGAGAAAATCTGAGAAAGCACAAACCAGCAGTGCCGGGGGCGTAACACGTCCGAAGTGTTATGCCCCCGGCCAATCACGAGGAGGAATCGACATGCTTGGCCTGGGAATGCCTGAACTGCTTGTCATTATGGGCATCGCCTTCCTGATCTTCGGCGGGCGGAAACTACCGGAAATCGGCGAAGGACTGGGCAAAGGCATCAGTTCCTTTAAAAAAGCCATCCGGGGCGCCGATGAGGAAAGCCCCATCTTACCCGAAAAGGCACGCGATAACGATGCATCTTGATTCCCCCTTGGTGGACGGTCATAACCGGCCCATCAATTATCTGCGGCTCGCGGTAACCGACCGTTGCAATCTGCGCTGCGCCTACTGCATGCCTCCCGCGGGCATCCGGGTCCTCCCGCACCAAGAGTTGCTTTCCTTTGAGGAAATTCTGCGCCTGGTCGCGCTTTTCACCCGCCTGGGCATCGGCAAAGTCCGCATCACCGGCGGCGAGCCTTTTGTCCGCCGCGATCTGCCCGATCTGTTGGCGGCCCTGCGCAAACTTGCCGGCCTCGAACAACTTCATATCACCACCAATGGTGTACTGACCGGGAATTATCTGGAGACCCTCCAAAAGATCAATATCTCCGGCATCAACCTGAGTATTGATACCTTCCGGACAGACCGCTTCCGGGAAATCACCCGCCGCGATCAGTTGCCCGCGGTACTTGCCACCTTGCGCCTCTGCCTTGCGCAGGGAGTACCGCTCAAAATCAACACCGTGGTCCAGCCGGGCAATCTCGCTGAGCTGGGCGAAATCGCCCGGCTGGCCAAGGCTCACCCCGTGGAAGTCCGTTTCATCGAGCCGATGCCTTTCAACGGCGGCCGGATTTTTACCGCGACCCAGCCGCAAGAGGCGGCTATCCGGGAAATTTTGCAAAAAGAACTGCCGCCAATGACCAGAATTTTGGGCCGGCAGGGAACCGCGGCTCTGTACGAAGTCCAAGGCTTCCGCGGCAGAATCGGAGTCATTGCCGGCTATTCCCGCCAATTCTGCGGTCATTGCAACAAAATCAGGTTGACCCCGGACGGCGGCCTTAAAACCTGCCTCTACGGCAAGCCGGTGCTGAACCTGAAAGAGCTGCTACGGACAGGCTGCGACGACGGAGAAATCGTCCGGAGCATCCATGCCGCGGTGGCCGCCAAACCGCTTAACGGCATGGAGGCCGCGGCAAAAGAAGGAGTGACCGACTCCATGGCCACCATCGGCGGCTGAAAGTCAAAACTGAATGTCAAACATGAAGGGGAACGATATGAGCAGCAACAATCAGGAAACAACCGGATATGTCGAAGCGGTCTGCACCAGCCTGAAAAAAGGTATGGTCAAACATGAAGTCGAGGAGATTGTCCTGGAAGAAAACTGGGGTATACACGATGATGCCCATGCCGGTATCTGGCACCGGCAGGTTTCCCTGCTGGCGGCCGAACGGATCGGCGAGATCAAGAAAGTCATGCCCCGGTTGCCCCACGGCGCCTTTGCCGAAAACATCATCACCCGCGGCCTTGACCTCAGGGATTTGCGTCTTGGCGAACAACTCGCCATCGAGGGCGGCATTCGTCTGGAAATCACCCAGATCGGCAAGGAATGCCATAATGACGGCTGTGCCATCAAGAAGGCCACCGGCAAATGCATCATGCCGACGGAAGGAATTTTTACCCGGGTGGTCAAAGGCGGCAGCATCAAAAAAGGGGCCGCCATTGAAAGAATTGCCGGTCTCAGTGAAACGGCTACCCGAGTGGCGGCATAGCTTTTATTCTTCCACGTCGTTGCCGAGGTCGGGGAAATCGTACTCCTTCAGCTTCCGCCAAAGGGTGCCCCGGCTGACGCCCAGTCGATTGGCGGCCTCCTGTTTACGGCCGCCCGTGGCCTCCAGGGCATTGGCAAGCAACTCTCTTTCAAAAATCTTGATTTTTTCCGGCAGCGGAAGATGGTTGTCCATCACCGTGAGCGCGGCGCGCGTTCCCGTTGCTGCTCCTGCCGCATCTCCTGACCGGGCCATGGCCGCCGGCAAGTCGCCCGGTTCGATAAAGCCGCCCTTGCAAAAGGTCGCGGCCATCTCCACCGCATGCTTCAATTCCCTGACATTGCCCGGATAATCGTAAGTCATTAACACGCTCATGGCCGCCGGTGACACGCTCAGATCAGGAAGGCCGAGCTTGCTCGCCGCTTTTTCCAGGAAGTGACGCGCCAGCAGGGGGATGTCTTCCCGCCGGTGCCGCAGGGGCGGCAGGGTAATGGGCAGGATATTGAGGCGGTAATAGAGATCGGCCCGGAAACGGTTCGCCTCTTTTTCCTGTGCGAGATCCTTGGCGGTGGCGTAAATCAGCCGGATGTCCACCTTGATCGGTTCGTTACTCCCCAACCGCTCAAATGAACTGGTTTCGAGGACGCGAAGGAGTTTCGCCTGTAATGAGAGCGGCATGTCGCCTATTTCATCAAGAAAAACGGTGCCGCCGTGCGCTGCCTCGAATTTACCCCTTCTCCTTTGCATTGCCCCGGTAAAAGCGCCCTTTTCATGCCCAAACAGCTCGGATTCGAGGAGATTTTCCGGGATCGCGGCGCAGTTGATCTTGATGAACGGCTTGTCCCGCCGCCGGCTGAGGTTATGGACGGCGTTGGCCGCCAGTTCCTTGCCGGTACCCGACTCACCGTGAATCAGGACTGGAGAATCAGTCCGTGCCACGGCGCTTATTTTCTCGAAAATCGCCTCCATGACCGGACTCACCGACACGATCTCCTCGAAAACCCGGCATTGTCGTACCTCCTCATTCAATCTGCGGTTTTCAAATTCCAGATACCGCTGGCGTAAGAAACGGGCGATGGCCAATCGCAACTCCTCGGGATCAAACGGCTTGGAGAGATAATCATAGGCCCCCTCCTTAATGGCTTCAACCGCGCTCTTGATCTCGGCGAAAGCGGTGATCACGATCACTCCGGTCTCCGGCGAGTTTGCCTTGACTCTCCGCAACACCTCCAAACCGTCAACGCCTGGAAGCCGCAGATCGGTAACCACCAAAGCGAACGTCTCTTTCTCGGCCAACTCAATGCCGATGGCCCCGTTTTCCGCGGTCACCACCCGGTAACCGGCCGCCGTGAGATCATGCTTGAGCCCCAGGCGCATGGAATGCTCATCCTCGATCAACAGTATTTTTTCCATGATTTAATCAAATCTGATAGGCTTACAAAAAGCCAGGGAAAAGTCACTCTTTCTCCCTGCCCGGCCTTGTTTTATAAAAGATTGCAAGAATGCCCGCCATGAATGCAACCGAATACGACAATTGGTACAAGACCCCCAAAGGACGCTGGATCGGGAAACGCGAGGTTGAGACAATTCTCGCGGCCTTACGCCCGCAGCCCGGCGAATCGCTGCTTGATGTTGGCTGCGGCACCGGCTTTTTCACCCGGGAGTTGACCGCCGCCACGACCGGGATGGCCGCGGGGGTCGACCTCAATCCGGAATGGGTGGCTTACGCCCGTCACCGAGATAACGGCCGGGCATCCTACCAGGTCGCCGACGCTCGCGCCCTGCCCTACCCAAACAGAAGTTTCGATCTGGTCATCTCCATAACCGCACTCTGTTTCATTCAGGAAGAGGCCGCGGCGCTCCGCGAAATTGTCCGCGTGACCCGCCGACGCTTCGCAATCGGCCTGCTCAACCGGCACAGCCTCCTTTGGTTGCGAAAGGGAACGCGGGGCGGTAGCGGCAACTACCGTGACGCCCGATGGCATACACCCCGGGAAGCGACAGCCCTTTTTCGCCACCTGCCGGTCCGCGACCTGGAGGTGTACTCGGCAATCCAGGCGCCAGACGGCGGCCGTTTGGCCCAACTTGCCGAAAAATGGTGGCCGCCCGCGCTAACGACCGGTGCTTTCCTTCTGGTCACCGGGGAAAAGGAGGATTATCAGAACACCAGATTCATGTCCGCCCGCATGACCACCTCGGTATAATAGGTGGCCGGATCGGCGAGCGCAACGCCCTCGACGAAGTCCTCGTCCCGAAACTCAAAAACGCTCTTGTTCAAAGGGCAGGCGAGGAGGCGCGCTCCCTCCATGTGGAGCATCAGAAGCATCTCCTCGGGCATGGGCAGATTCATCGCCTCCATCCGGGCCATGACCTTTTGTTGCTCCTCCTCCGGCTGATCCGGGAGGCATTTCAACTCCCCGACCTTCTCCTTGTGCACCACGTTGATCCCCCGCGAACCGAAGAAAACGGTGACCTCGGCCCCGGCCCGGGCAAGGCTGAGGGCGGTCATCAGGCCGTTGAACACCTGGCAGAGTTCGTCGTGAAAGATCATGATGGATGCTTTTTTGCCCTTGGTTTCGCTCATGTCTTCTCGTTGCCTCCGGTTTGTTTTTTCGTTTTGTGGATAAAAAAGGGCCTGGCCAAAGGAACGGCCAAGCCCACGGTCACTGCTCAGGCGCCATAGCCGGGAGCGGCCGCCGGTTTGTCGAACTCCGGGTCACGCTCCACCGGCAGATCGGGATTATTCCCCCACACGATCCAACTGTCGTGGTAAATGGCCGGCGCGTCAAAACCGATCAGCCGGGCCACGAAATAGGAGAACGAAATACGGTTGGCGATGTAGCAATACATAATGGTCCGCTTTTTCTTGTCCAGACCGCCGTAAAGCATTGCCAGGTCGGGGATCAGCTTCAGCTTCAAGGACTCCATGTCCACAAACTGCTGGTAATGGGGCACATTGAGCGCGACGTTGGGAATACGGCCGGTACGCGCCACTGCGTCATAGAGAAAATGGCCGGGAGGCGCCTTGTGCTCCCCGGTGAATTCCACCGGCACCCGGCTGTCCACCAGTTGCACATCCTTGATCCGGCCTTTGGCGATAGCCAGTACCTCATTTTCCGTGGCCAGAATCCGGGGATTGAGGCGAGCCTTGAATTCGCTGGGCGGGAGTTTGTTTGTTTTGGTCTCAACCGGTCGGCGGTGGGTCAGCCATGATTCGAAACCGCCGTCCAGCATCCGGACATCCCGATGCCCAAGGTATTCCAGAACCAGAAAAGGCACAAAGGAATAGCCGGGCAGAATATCCTCCGCATCGCTGTAGAGCACCAGGGTCTGATCATGGGTGATGCCGGCCAGGCTGAAGACCGCCTCCAGTTCCGCCATCGGCCTCAGGGCCAGGTGCGGGAAAGTGCGGCCGGCAATGACCGCATCGCCCCGCAACAGTTTATGCGCCCGGTCGCCAAGATGAATGGCGCCCGGAATATGCCCGTTTTCATAGGAAACCCGATCCCGCAGGTCAACAATGACCCATTCGCGATTATGGTCGATTTCAAATGGTGTTACCAGCAGGTGCGGATTGGCATCCTTAATTTCCCAGTTGATCAGCAGGCGACGGTCTTCCTGGCCGCCGGCGCCGTATCCACCGCTCACCGCCTTTGCCGCCGCCCCGGCCGGCAGATCAAGTTGACTGTAAATCGTAATTCCCGCCACCATGATAACCACGATTGCCGTTAGTATCGTGACATGAATCTTCATTTTTCATTCCTCCCCCGTTGACCGCGTTTTACGTAGACCCAATCCGTTGACCGCCCGGCCCGAATCGGCCCTGACTGCCTGTCGTTACTACCCGCTTGTTGTGTGCATCACGTCCTCCTCTATAAGTGTTTTATTCTTTAGGAACTAAGTTACACAAACAGATGTTTATATGTTGAATATATAAAGCCCCCCAAAAGCTGTCAACCTTTTTATGCCGGCAGCGGAATCAGCTTGCCCTTGTGGGGTGACTGAACTACAATATGACCATGTTGGCCAACAAGCCGTAAGGAGGTAATTATGCAGCAAATACAAGTAGCTCAGGCCAAGGCGCATTTCTCAGCGTTGCTGGCTCTGGTAGAATCCGGCGAGGAAGTAGTGATTTCACGACGCGGCAAGGCCATAGCCCGTTTGGTCCCGGAAAACCGGAGCCCACGCAAGGCCGCCGATGTATTTCGCGAAATCTGGACCCTTGGCGGCTTTGATCTGGCGGCTCCGCCGGAACTGCCCCTGGACAAGCAGAAAATCGACCTGGATTGACCCCCATGCTCTACCTCCTCGACACCAATATCCTGATCGCCATGAGCAAGGAAAAACCGGGGCTGGCCTTTCGGCTGCAACGCTATCCGGCCGAGGCGATCCTCCTTTCCACGGTGGTCCTGGCCGAGCTTGAATACGGCATTGCCAAGAGCAGCCGCCAGGAACACAATCGGCTGGTTTACGATACCCTGTTGCGTAATTTCCGGGTGGTTGGATTTGATGCCGAGGCTGCCCGCCACTATGGTCCCATTCGGGCAGATCTGGAAAAAAAGGGGCGACTGATCGGACCATATGACATGCTGATCGCCGCCCAGGCCAAGACGCTTAACGCCGTGCTGGTCACCGACAATACCGGCGAATTCGCCAGGGTCGAAGGAATCCGGCTGGAAAACTGGCTGGCTGAGTAGCTGATCGCTTACGATCAGCCGGGGGTAGGCGTTACCATTGCGGTCAGCGGGGTGCCGGGACCGACGGCCAGGGTGCGGGCGGCGTTGCCGCAATTTTCCGCGATTTCCAGGGTGTCGCGGCTGCCGAAAAGGACGGCCGGCTGCTTGGGGGGAAGGTCATGGTAGGAGCGGTGGATGCCGCTCAACCGGCGGCCCTGGATGATGATTTGCCACGGCTGGCCGGCCCCTCCCAGTTGGTCCACCAGCGAACGGTGGACATTGGTGATCAGGTTGCCGAAACGGTCAACCGCGATCACCTCGCCGTGGATGGCGCCGGCCTGTTTATCAACCATTGCTTGCGGCCAGGGCAAGCGCACCAGCTCGGCCGGGGCAAGGGCCGGGCCGACCTCGGCCGGCGCCAGTCCGGCGGCCAGG
>DIKC01000162.1 GCA_002421565.1 Desulfobulbaceae bacterium UBA5628
CAAGGCCGGAAGCAGTGCCGGTTACAAGTTGCTGATCAACACCGACGAGCCGGAGGAGTGCCGTCTGGCCCTGGTGGAGAACGGCAAGGTCGAATCGTTCCACATCGAGACCGTGAGCCAGGCCCAGGTCAAGGGCAACATCTACAAGGGGCGGATCACCTCGGTGGAGGCCAATCTTCAGGCCGCCTTCGTCGATATCGGGCTGCCCAAGAACGGTTTTCTTCCCTTCAGCGATATTCATCCCGAATATTACAACGAAGAGGTGGGGCCGGAGACCCATTGGAAAAATCTGAAAATTCAGGACATGGTCAAAAAAGGACGGGAGGTGCTGGTGGAGGTGGTCAAGGAGGCCACCGGCAACAAGGGGGCCAGCCTCACCACCTACCTGTCGATGCCGGGCCGTTTCCTGGTGCTGATGCCGGGAAGCGACAGCGCCGGCATCTCCCGCAAGATCGACGACGAGGCCGAGCGCCGCAAGCTCCGGGAGATGGTGGATGCCCTCAATATCCCGGAAGGAATCGGCTACATCGTCCGCACCGCCAGCCAGGAGATTACCAAAACCGCCCTGACCCAGGATTTGCGCTATCTCCTCAACCTGTGGGAGGAAATCAAGGCCAAGGGGCAGGCGACCAGCGCCCCGGCCATGCTCTACCAGGAACAGAATATCATTGCCCGCTTTCTGCGCGATCATTACACCACCGAGATCCGGGAAATACTGGTGGACGATCAGGAGGCCATGGAGCAGGTGCGCGATTTTCTCCAACTGCTGCCGGCGGCCCAGCAGAAAAAGACCACGGTCAAGCTCCACCAGGGTTCCCAGCCCCTGTTCCACCAGTATCACGTGGAAAAGCAGATCGAGCAGATGTTTCAGCCCACCGTCCAGTTGCCTTCCGGCGGTTCCATCGTGATCAATCCCACCGAGGCCCTGGTGGCGATTGATGTCAACTCGGGCCGCACCTCCAAGGACAAGGATTTCGAGGAATCGATCTTCCTCGCCAATCTGGAGGCGGCCGAGGAGCTGGCCCGTCAGTTGCGGATGCGCGACCTGGGCGGCCTGATCGTGGTGGATTTCATCGACATGCGCTCCGCCGCCCATATCCGCGAGGTGGAAAAAAAGGTGCGGGAATGCATGAAGCGCGACAAGGCCAAGGTGGATTTCTCCAAGATATCCAAGTTCGGCCTGATGCAGATCTCCCGCCAGCGGATGGCGGCCCCGATCCAGGCCACCAGCTACAAGACCTGCCCATACTGCGAAGGCCGGGGCATGATCCGTTCGGTGGAGGCCACCGCCCTCGCCCATCTCCGCCAGATTCAGACCGGGATGAGCCGCCGCACCGCCAAACGGGTACTCTGCCGTCTGCCGATGGAGGTGGCCCAGTACATCCTCAACAAAAAACGCGAGGATCTGCTGGAAATGGAAAAGCAATACGGGGCGGAAATCCAGATCGAGGCCGACCCGGCCATGAAACCGGCCGAAAACCGGATCGATTTTATCAAGGAATAGCCACCCCCGACGCGAGGCTGCGGGTAAACCGTCGGCTCGAACTGCTTGGCCTGACGGACAATGGCCCAAGGGAGCAATGAAACATCTTTCAAGTTGGGATGAGAAGATGAAAAGCATTGACGGTGTTTCCCACGATTGTTAAAGTTGTTTAACAATCCTCAACAAGGAGGGCAAGACATGCTTGGAATACGTTTACCGGCCGAGACTGAACAACGCTTGGCCGCCTTGGCCAAGGCCACCGGCCGAACAAAGAGCTACTATGCCAGGGAAGCCATCGAGGCGCATCTTGACGACCTGGAGGATATTTACCTGGCTGAACAACGTTTAATCGACAACCGCGCTGGCCGTAGCGGCACGTTTACGCTGGATGAAGTGGAGCAGGATCTTGGCCTGGCGGATTGATTTCGACGAGGCAGCCAAGAAGGACTTGGCCAAGCTGGACAAGCAGGTGGCAAAACGGATTACTTCTTTTTTGCGGGAACGGGTCGGCAAGCTTGGAGATCCACACAGTATTGGCGAAGCGCTCAAGGGCTCCAGGCTCGGAGACTTTTGGAAGTATCGCGTGGGCGACTACCGGGTGATTGCCAGCATTGAGGATGGCGCCTTGCGGGTTCTGGTCGTCAGAATCGGCCACAGAAGCAAAATTTACGGCGGTCATTAGCCGCCACCCAGGCCGACCTAAACGTATAAAATTCATTTTCGGGCCAGAAAAAACAAAGGGGAATCAAGCCTAATTGCTTGATTCCCCTTTGATTATTTTTGGCGTCCCCAACCGGATTCGAACCGGTGTCGTCGGCGTGAAAGGCCGATGTCCTGGACCTGGCTAGACGATGGGGACTTTTGTTTGGTGGGTCGTGTTGGACTCGAACNNGACTCTCTGCTTAAAAGGCAGATACTCTACCGTCTGAGTTAACGACCCCCGGTAGAGAGGGGTTCTTTACAACAGCCGGAAGGCGATGTCAAGGGAAAGTGCGGCGGGAAAGTCCTTGTCGGCCGGGGAGTGGTCTGCTATTCTGCCCGCTTACGAATCGCGGGCGGCCGGTGGTCGGCCGCTACGCTTGCCATTTACTCCCGACAGGAAAGAAAGATGGGTCTTTTAGCTCGTTCCGCCGGTTTTGTCCGTTATGCCGTGGAAGGCGAATTGCCGGAAAATTTCTGGGATTTCGCCGCCCAACGGATCGCCGATCACGCCTTCCGCGATATTGACGACTCCTTTGAGGAGCGGTCGGTGGGCTGGGTCTCGGTGGCCGGGATGTTTGATCACGACTTCAGCCAGGCCCCTTACGCGGTGGGCGATTATCTGGTGCTCGCCCTGCGAGTGGACGAACGCAAGGTGCCGGCCGCGATTGTTAAAAAATTCTGCCTCAAGGAAGAGGAACGGCTGAAAAAACTGCGCCAGGTGCCGAAACTGGGCCGCGCCCAGCGGGTCGAAATCAAGGAAAACATCCAGTTGATGCTGCTGAAAAAGGCCCTGCCGGCCCCGGCGGTGTACGATATCTGCTGGAACCTGGCCGAGGGAACCATCCTCTTCTTTTCCGCCAACCAGAAGGCCCAGGAAACCTTTGAGGAATTTTTTCGTAAAACCTTTGACCTGGGGGTGATCATGCAGGTTCCCTATCTCACCGCCGAACATCTCCTGGCCGTCGACGCCCGGCCGGCCCTGGCCGAGCTGGCCCCCACTGTTTTTGTCTGACCAGGGCCTTGGCCCCAAAAGGAATAATTAAATGGATCTGGTTGATCTTATTGAAGAAAAAAGATTTCTCGGGCAGGAGTTCCTCGCCTGGCTCTGGTACAAGAGCGACGAGCGGGGAGGGGCGGTCTTTGTCCCGGAGATCGGCGGCGACATCCTGGTGGTCTTTGAAAAGCACATGCTGCTTGAGTTCGGCGAGGGCGAGGCCCATGAAAAGCTGGTCTGCCGGGGCCTGATGACCGAACTGCGGGAGGCCCGCGCCGGGCTCGCCCTGGGTAAAAAGCCGGAACAGGCCCGGATCAGGCTCGAAAGGGACAACCACGAATGGAACCTGACCCTGAAGGCCAAACTCTTTGAATTTCAGAACGTGCGGCTGCCCAAGACCGAGGCCGGGGGCGACGACCGCGACGATCCGGCCGCGATGGAAGGCCGGATTCTCGATCAGATCGGCCTTTACGAACTGGCGGTGCGCACCGTCGATCAACTGTTCCGGATGTTCCTGCAAAGCCGCACCAGTCCAGACTGGGAGGCGGAGTTGGCGAAAATCCGGGCCTGGGTCCGCAAAGGCATGGCATAAAGAGACGAGAGGGCGGAATGGATTTTGAAACCGTGATCGGGCTGGAGGTACACGCCCAGCTTAAAACCAGGAGCAAGATTTTCTGCGGCTGCACCACCGAGTTCGGGCGGCCGCCCAACACCAACACCTGCCCGGTCTGCCTCGGCCTGCCGGGGGTGCTGCCGGTTCTCAACCGGCGGGTGGTGGAGTTTGCGATCAAGCTGGCGCTTGCCACCAACTGCCGGATCAACCGGGAAAACCGCTTTGCCCGCAAGAATTATTTTTACCCCGATCTGCCCAAGGGCTACCAGATTTCCCAGTTCGAACTGCCCCTGGCCGAGCATGGCTGGCTCGAGATCGAGGCGGGCGGCCAGTCGCGCCGGATCGGGATCACCCGCATCCACATGGAGGAAGACGCCGGCAAGCTGATCCACGACGAACGGGAGCCCAAGAGCTACGTCGATCTCAACCGCACCGGCACTCCCCTCCTGGAAATCGTCAGCGAACCGGATTTGCGCTCGCCGGCCGAGGCGGCCGCCTATCTCCGCAAGCTCCACGCCATTGTCCGCTGCCTCGACATCTGCGACGGCAACATGCAGGAGGGCAGCTTCCGTTGCGATGCCAATATCTCGCTGCGGCCCCGGGGGCAGGCGGAGTTGGGCACCCGTACCGAACTGAAAAACATGAACTCCTTCCGCAATGTCCAGCGCGCCTTGGAGTACGAAGAGCGCCGCCAGCGCGACCTGCTTCTGGACGGGGAAGCGGTGGTTCAGGCCACCCTCCTCTGGGACGCCGACCGGGAAGTGACCCAGATCATGCGCTCCAAGGAAGAGGCCCACGATTACCGTTACTTCCCGGACCCAGACCTGCTCCCGGTCAGCATTTCCGAGGGGTGGATCGAGGAGATGCAAGCCTCCCTGCCGGAGCTGCCGGCGGCCCGCCAGACCCGTTTTGTCGAACAGCTCGGCCTCTCGGTAGATGACGCCGAGGTGCTGATTTCCAGCCGGGAACTGGCCGATTATTTTGAGGCCGCCCTGGCCGGGTTCGGCAATGCCAAGAAGCTCGCCAACTGGATCATGACCGAATTGATGCGGGAGTTGAAGGGCGAGGAGGGGATCGATCTTGCCCGCTGCCCGGTAAGCCCGGCCAACCTGGCCCGGCTGCTGACCATGCTCGAAGCAGGCGCCATCAACGGCAAGATCGCCAAGACCGTTTTTGCCGAAATGATGCTTTCCGGGGCTGATCCGGAAACGGTGGTCAAGGAAAAGGGGCTGGTCCAGATGAGCGACGAGGGAGAATTGGCCGCCATCGTCCGCGAGATCATCGCCGCCAACCCCGAGCAGGCCGAGCAGTTCCGGGCCGGCAAGACCAAGATGATGGCCTTTTTCGTGGGCCAGTTGATGAAACAGACCAAGGGCCAGGCCAACCCGCAACTGGCCAACCAACTTTTCAGCCGCGAGTTGAATGGATAAGATCGACTGGCAGGAAAAAGGGGCAGGGCATCGGCAGCGGCTGCGCGACAAGTTCCTCGATCACGGCGCGGCCAGCCTCACCGACCAGGAGATGCTGGAACTGCTCCTCACCCTCGGCACCCCCCGCAAGGATTGCAAGGAGGAGGCCAGGGGGCTGCTGGCCCGGTTCAATAATTCCCTGAGCCAGGTGCTGGAGGCCTCCCAGGCCGAACTGGAGCAGGTCAAGGGGGTCGGCCCCAAGAATGCCTTTGCCCTCCACTTTGTCCACGCCGTGGCCCGTCGCTATCTGCGGGAACGGCTGCGGGGCAAGGATTATCTCCGTTCCACCCGCGAGGTTGCCGATTATCTGAGCCACCACCTCCGCGCCCTGAGCCGGGAAACCCTGGTTCTGATCCTGCTCGACGCCGGATACGGGATCATCGCCACCACCGAATTGACCCAGGGTACCCTCACCGCCGCCACCGTCCATCCCCGGGAGGTGGTCAAACTGGCCTTGGAGCACAACGCGGCGGCAGTGGTCATCGCCCACAACCATCCTTCCGGCAATGCCGTTCCTTCGGCCCAGGACAAGCGGTTGACCCGCCATCTTCACCTGGCCCTGGCCTTTAGCGAAATCCAGTTGCTCGATCATTTCATCGTCGGCGCCGACGAAAAGCCCTACAGCTTTGCCGATCACGGCCTGATGGAAGAAATCCGCCGGGAATGCCGGCCCCTGCTCCAGGGATGAAGAATCGCGCCGGGATCTACGTTCATATCCCTTTTTGCCGCTCCAAGTGCGCCTATTGCGCCTTTGTTTCCCATCCCTGCCGCCGGCCGCCCGCTTATTATCCGGCCGCCCTTCGTCTTCAGGCCGAGCAATGGGCCGCTAATCCCTGGGTGCAAGAGTGCCGCTTTGCCACCCTTTTCATCGGCGGCGGCACCCCCACCATCTACGGGGCCGAGGTGCTGGCCGAACTGGTGGGATTTCTCAAGACTCGTTTCGTCCTTGCTCCCGAGGCGGAAATTACGGTGGAGAGCAATCCCAATACCCTGACCCCGGCGGCCCTCAAGACCCTCCGTCGGGCCGGGGTCAACCGGCTCAGTATCGGGGTGCAATCCTTCAGCGACCGGCTCCTGGACGGGGTGGGCCGCAGTCACAGCGGGGCCGAGGCGCTCCAGGCGATCAAGTGGAGCCGGGCCGCCGGTTTCGACAACCTCAATCTCGATCTGATGTATGGCCTGCCCGGCCAGGGCGAGGCCGATTTCAGTGCCTCCCTGGAACAGGCCCTGGCTCTGACTCCGGAGCATCTTGCCCTCTATCAGTTGACCTTGGAGGAAGATACCCCTCTGGCCAAGGCGGTGGCAACGGGTCGGGTCACGTTGCCGGACGAGGACCAGGCCGCCGACCAGGAAGAGGCGGCCCGCGCCCTGTTGTCCGGCCACGGCTATGGCCAGTACGAAATCGCTAATTACTGTCGGCCTGGCCGCGAATGCCGCCATAATCTCAACTACTGGCACAACGGCTCCTACCTGGGGCTGGGGGCGGCGGCGGTTTCCTGTCTGGACGGGCTGCGGATCAGCAATGTCGGCGGGGCCGGCCATTATCTCCGGCTGCTCCGGGCCGGGCAGCCGCCCTTTGCCGAGGCCGAGGGATTGTCCCGCGAGGCCGCCTTCCGGGAAACGGTAGTCATGGGGTTGCGCCTGCGGGCCGGAGTGGTCATCGCCGAGCTGGAACAACGCTTTGCTTTGACGCCGCAAGCCTGCTATGGCACAATCCTGGACGAGCTGGCGCAGCAGGGGCTGATCGAGTTTGATCGGCATCATCTGCGTTTAAGCGAGCGTGGCTTGCGGCTGGCCAATCAGGTCTTGAGCCGCCTGGTCTGATCAAAAAGGGACAAGCAATGGCCAAGGAAAAAATTTCATATGAATGCGCGGCCTGCGGGGCGGTGAGCGGCAAATGGGCCGGTCAGTGCCCGGATTGCGGCCAATGGAACACCTTGGAGGAACGGCGGCCGTTGCCGGTTGCCGCCGGGAACGCCCGTTTCGGAGGCTATACCGGCGCCCTGGCCCCGGTCCAGACCCTGGATGCGGTGGACCTCGACGAGGCGCCCCGGCTCGGCACCGGCCTGGCCGAGTTCGATCGGGTGCTGGGCGGCGGTTTGGTGCCGGGCTCGGTGGTGCTCATCGGCGGCGATCCGGGGGTGGGCAAATCCACCGGGCTGCTCCAGGTCTGCTGTAACCTGAGCCTTACCCGCAAATGCCTTTATGTGACCGGCGAGGA
>DIKC01000121.1 GCA_002421565.1 Desulfobulbaceae bacterium UBA5628
GCCTGCTGGTTCATCGACACCGACTACAACATGGAAAGCTTCTTCGTTCGCCACGCCTACTTCCTGGGAGCCAACGACCCCTACAAAGCCCTCAAAACCACCCTCAAGGCCGAAATCAACGAAGAAGCCTGGGCCACCCTGCACAGTGACACCTCCCGGCCATTCGACAAACCCGCCACCGGCCGGATTGCGGTGAAGGTGATCAACCACCTTGGGGATGAGGTTATGAAGGTGTTTAAGGTTTCATAATCTGTTATAGTGGTTTCATCATGGACGAGTTACAGAAAATACAGCATCCTCCCATCGTGGAGGCAATTTTGGATATTGAATGCGATTTGCCGCTAAACCAGCACCTTCCCTTGCTGGAAAGCACGGCAAAAGAACGATTTAAGGATCGCTATCCCAAATTTCGAACCCAATTCGCCCAAGAACATCAAATCGCAACTTCACCGGATGGCCCGCCACAAATATCTGTTCTGCCTGCCGGTATTCAGGCCTTCCATTTTGTGCAGGACGACGAAAAACAACTTGTGCAAGTTAGACTCCAAGGATTTTCGTTCAATCGGCTTGCGCCTTATACCAGTCTTGACGACTATCTTCCGGAAATCAAACGCACCTGGAATCTTTATACCGAAATTGCCAACCCTGTTCAGATACGCATGATACGCCTTCGCTATATCAACCGCATCATCCTGCCATTTACCGAAGGAAAACTTGAAGTAGATGATTACTTCAAAGTCGGACCACAATTACCAGACGAGGAAGATAACCTGCGATTTGTCGGTTTTTTTAACCAGCATGCCGCTGTGGACATGCAAACCGGCCATCAGGTAAATATTGTTCTTACTTCTCAGGAGCCAGAGAAAGGTTATCTGCCGATTATTTTTGATAACGGCGTTGCTGCGGCAGGACCAGGTGAAGCGGAAAATTGGGTTTGGATTTCAGGTCGGATTCAATCGTTGCGTGATTTGAAAAATCGGATATTCAAGAATACATTGACAAAACAATGCTTGGAACTATTTCAACAACCATAGTCCCACTCTGGCTTGGGTTCTCTTCCCTAAACGCATACGCCTTGCGTAACAGTGCCGTATCACCTGAGGCGCAAATCGCAACGAAAGCCGCTTCCGCCTGTGTGCGGATGGCTGAGGGGACACAGACGATTTTCGGAACACAAACGAAAGTCATCAGGCAACTCATGGAACTGGCGAGGGAATGTGCGCAACCTGATTGGGACGGATACGGCGCAATCGCAGTTGATCCGATAGCTCTTCAGAATGCCGAAGCTTTTGTCCGGATGTTGCCAGAAAGCATTCCTATGCCAGAATTTGCGGCAGAGCCGGACGGGGCAATCTCCCTGGACTGGATTCAGTCCCGTCATCGGCTGTTTTCCCTGAGTATCGGATCGAACAAACGCTTAGCTTATACCTGGCTGGATGGCACAGACAAAGGGCACGGTGTTGCCCGTTTTGATGGGACATCCATTCCGGAACGGGTACTAGCCGAGATATTGTCAATCATGGGGAAAAGCGATGCTTGCCTCCGGACTGCCTGACACAGTCGATGACCGTGAGGAACTTGCCCGATTCCTCACCCAAAGCAACCAATTCAACACCATAATGATAAAACCGTCCGCGTTTTTGCCAAACCCTAAAGATCATGAAACCTCGGTTTCGCGACATGGCAAAGAGCCCTTGACACGCCTCTGGGAAATTGGCTTGGCCGTGGCCGGCACCCGCAACCTCTATGGTGCCGCTATTTTTAAAGCCAGCGACGTGAGAAACGCCAAACTTGAAATAGTTGCCGATGAACCACCGGCCCGTCATGCTATTATAAAAGGCTGGCCGTGGTTCGAGTCCGATCTCGAACTTCAGAAGGCTAAACAGAAAGAGTTAGCTGCCCTCCTTGCCAGTGCTGCTGGTCCACCGCAGCTTCGTCAGTCATCATCCCTCTAAAATGAACTTCCGCATTGCCGACACCTTTACCGACAGCCTGGCTCGCCTCTCCGGCGAGGAGCAGAAGGCCGTGAAAACCACGGCCTTTGATCTGCAAATGAATCCGGCCAGTCCGGGCATGAATTTCCACAAGCTCGACAAGGCCAGGGACAAGAATTTCTGGTCGGTTCGGGCCGGTAGCGATCTGCGGATCATCGTTCATAAAACCTATGACAGCCTGCTCCTCTGCTATGTCGATCATCACGACAAGGCCTACCACTGGGCGGAACGGCGCAAGCTGGAAACCCACCCCCGGACCGGGGCCGCCCAATTGGTGGAGGTGCGGGAACGGGTGCAGGAAATCACGGTTCCCAGGTATGTGGAAGTGGCGCAGGCAAAGCCGCCCTTGTTTGCCAAGATCTCTGACGATACCCTCCTTGGCTACGGGGTGCCGGAGGAATGGCTGGCCGATGTTCGGCAGGCCAACGAGGATTCCCTGCTGATTCTTGCCGATCACCTGCCCGGCGAGGCGGCCGAGGCCCTGCTCGATCTGGCCACCGGGGTGACTCCGCCAGTGGCGCAACCGGTTGCGACCGAAGTAAGCCCCTTTGACCATCCCGACGCCCAGCGCCGCTTCCGGGTGATGAACGACCTTGAAGAACTGGAACGCGCCCTGGATTACCCATGGGAAAAGTGGACCGTTTTTCTCCATCCGGCCCAGCGGCAACTGGTGGAACGCGACTACAGCGGGCCGGCACGGGTTTCCGGCTCGGCCGGCACCGGGAAAACCATTGTCGCCCTGCACCGGGCGGTGTTTCTGACCCGCGCCAACCCCGAGAGCCGGGTGCTGCTCACCACCTTTTCCGATACCCTGGCCAATGCCCTGCGCACCAAACTACGGCGGCTGATCGGCAATGAGCCCCGGCTGGGCGAACGGCTGGATGTCCATGCCATGGACGCTATCGGCCAGCGACTTTATACCCTGCATTTCGGCCGGCCGCGGATTGCCTCCCGGGAGATAATTAGGCCGCTCCTCGTTGAGGAGGCCGCCAAAATCGAAGGACACCGGTTCAGCCCCCATTTTCTCCAAACCGAATGGGAACAAATTGTTGATGCCTGGCAGTTGGACAGTTGGGAGGCGTATCGGGATGTTCCCCGGCTCGGCCGGAAAACCAGGTTGCCTGAGCAGCAACGGCGGGCACTCTGGGCGATATTTACCCAGGTTCGTTCCCGCTTGCAGGCCGACAGCTTGGTAACCAATGCCGAAATCTTCAGCAGGCTGACAACCCGGCTTGCCCAACTCGACCGACTTCCCTTTGATTTTTGCGTGGTGGACGAGTCACAGGACATCAACGTGCCGCAACTGCGTTTTCTCGCCGCCCTCGGCAAAGGCCGGCCCGACAGCCTTTTCTTTGCCGGCGACCTGGGACAGCGGATCTTTCAGCCGCCTTTTTCCTGGAAAGGGCTGGGAATCGATATCCGGGGCCGTTCCCGCATCCTGAAAATCAATTATCGAACCTCGCACCAGATCAGGCAGCAGGCGGATCGGCTGTTGGGGCCGGAATTGTCCGATGTGGATGGGATCAGCGAAGATCGGCGCGGCACCATTTCGGTGTTTAACGGGCCGCCTCCGGTGATCAAGGCTTTGCCGAGCCGGGAAGCGGAAGCCAAAACCGTGAGCCATTGGCTGATCGAGAGGCTGGACGAGGGGATTATGCCGCACGAAATCGGGGTTTTCGTGCGGTCAGCGGCGGAGCTGGATCGAGCCCGGGCCGCTGTCGAGCAGGCAGGTCTTGCCTTCAAGGTACTCGATGAGCAGATTGAAACGGAAATTGGGCAAAGCTCGATCTGCACCATGCATCTGGCCAAGGGGCTGGAATTTCGGGCGGTGGTAGTGATGGCCTGCGACGACGAGATCATCCCGCTGCAGGCGCGAATCGAAGCGGTCGCCGACGACGCCGACCTGGAGGAAGTTTACAATACCGAGCGGCATCTGTTATATGTTGCCTGCACCCGGGCGCGGGATCATCTGCTGGTGACCAGCGTTGCGCCGGCCTCGGAATTCCTGGATGATCTGAGTCAAAAACTTTAAAGGAGCGCAAACCAAATGTCGGAAGAATTCAACAACGTTACGATCATCAAGAAGGCCAATATCTACTTTGACGGCGGGGTGGTGAGCCGGACCGTGGTTTTCCCGGACGGTAGCCGCAAGACCCTGGGGGTGATGCAGGCCGGGGAGTACAAATTCGACACCGCCGAGCCGGAAATCATGGAGATCATCAGCGGCGAACTGGAAGTGCTGCTGCCCGGCGAAAGCGCCTGGCGGCCGGTCAAGGGCGGTGAGCAATTCGAGGTGCCGGGCCGGACCTCCTTCAGCCTCAAAATCAAGCAGGTCACCGACTACTGCTGCTCCTTTGTCCGCTGATCTCCGCAAGGATCGTGCAACCCCGGCCCTGATCTGGTATAAGCAGCCATGCGCATCTTAAATGAACTGTTTATCAATAACCGGCGCTGGGCCGAACGGATCAAGCAGCGGGACCCGGATTTTTTCAGCAAGCTGGTCGGCCAGCAGTCGCCACAATATCTCTGGATCGGCTGCTCGGACAGCCGGGTGCCGGCCAACGAGATCGTGGACCTGCTGCCGGGCGAGATCTTCGTCCATCGCAACATCGCCAACGTGGTGGTCCACTCCGACCTCAACTGCCTGTCGGTGATCCAGTACGCAGTGGAGGAACTCAAGGTCAAGCACATCATCGTCTGCGGCCATTACGGCTGCGGCGGGGTGAAGGCGGCCATGGAGCGGCGGGAGCACGGGCTGATCGACAACTGGCTCGGCCACATCCGCGATGTTCACCGCTGCCACCAGGCGGCAATCGAGGCGGTACCCGACGAAGCCGCCAAATTCGACCGCCTCTGCGAACTGAACGTAATCGAACAGGTGGCCAACGTCTGCCACACCACCATTGTCCAGAACGCCTGGAAGGCCGGGCAATCCCTGGCGGTGCACGGTTGGATTTACCGGATCGAGGACGGCATCCTGCGCGATCTCGAGGTCTGCACCACCGGGCTGGCCGAAATCCCCATGACCCACCGGGTCAGATGAACCACGGAGGAACCACCCCCATGAGCGATACCCCCTACGGCTGGGACGACAGCCTCGATACCACCCTGCTGGCCAAACTCAAAAGCGACCTCAAGCAGGCGATGCGAGCCCACGATGACGACCGCAAGAACACCGTCCGCCAGATCATCAGCGAATTTCCCAAGCTGACGGTGCCGATCACCCTGGAATCGGGCAAGAAAAGCAGCCGTCTCAAAAAAGACGAGGAGATCACCAACGACGATATCCTGGGGATCATCGCCGGCCTGGTCAAATCGGAAAAAACCACCCTGGAATTACAAAAAAAGGAAAGCTCGCCCTATCTGGAGATCCTCCACTCCTACCTGCCCCAACCGGCCACGGAAGGGGAAATCACCGCCTGGGTGAAGGAAAATATCGACCTGACCCAGTTCAAGAGCCCGATCCAGGCCATGGGGCCGGTAATGAAACACTTCGGCAAAAAGGCGGACGGCAATCTGGTAAAAAAGGTGCTGGCCGCCCTGGCCGGCTAGGCGGCTTCCTCCTTGAGCAGGGCCACGAATTCCTCGCTCTCCAGGGTTTCCTTTTCCAGCAGGTGTTCGGCAATTTTGGTGAGCAATTCCCGCTTGTCGGCCAGGGTCTTTTTCACCTCGATCATCCGGGCGGCCATAATCCCCTGAATCTCTTCGTCGATCAGGCGGGCGGTCTGGTCGCTGAACTCCCGGGGCTGGCTCAGTCCCGCCTGGAGAAACTGCTGGGCCGGCTGCTGGTAGGTGGCCTGCCCCAGTTTATCGGTCATCCCGTACATGGTCACCATCCCGCGGGCGATTTCGGTGGCTCGCACCAAGTCGTTCTGGGCTCCGGTGGTGATATCCTCAAAGACCAATTCCTCGGCCGCCCGGCCGCCCAGGAGAACGTCGATTTTTTCCAGCAGTTCCTGCCGGCTCATCAGATAGCGATCCTCGGTGGGGAGCTGCATGGTGAAGCCCAAGGCCCCGATTCCCCGCGGCACAATCGAAATCTTGTGAACCTTTTCGGCGCTCTCGCGGGAGGCGGCCATCAAGGCGTGGCCGGTTTCGTGATAGGCGACGATCTTCTTTTCCTTGTCGCTCAAGACCCGGTTTTTCTTTTCCAGCCCGGCCACGATCCGGTCGATGGCCGCCTCAATCTCGGCCTGGCCCACCTCTTCCCGGCCCCCCCGCACCGCCAGCAAGGTCGCCTCGTTGAGCAGATTGGCGAGATCGGCGCCGGTAAAGCCGGAGGTGCGGCGGGCGGTTACCTCCAGATCAACCGCCACCGCCAGCTTGATCCGCTTGGCATGAACCTTTAAAATCGCCAGCCGTTCCTTGAGATCGGGGCGGTCGACCAGGATATGGCGGTCGAAGCGGCCCGGTCGGAGGAGGGCGGGATCGAGGATCTCCGGCCGGTTGG
>DIKC01000151.1:0-2123 GCA_002421565.1 Desulfobulbaceae bacterium UBA5628
CCGGGCGGGGCGGAAATCCGACGGCGGATATTCAGCCAGACCTCCTATGCTGGACTGCGGAAACTCATTGACTCTTTCTCCATTGTCCTTTCTTGACACTGTATTTTCCTTCCATTAGGCTATGTTCGTGATCTCTTCCTTCCTCTCCTGACGAGTAACCAAAAGAAAGAGGC
Organism: Desulfobulbaceae bacterium UBA5628; assembly: GCA_002421565.1. Lineage (GTDB taxonomy): Bacteria > Desulfobacterota > Desulfobulbia > Desulfobulbales > Desulfurivibrionaceae > UBA5628. The sequence continues at coordinate 174 of DIKC01000151.1, forward strand.
CGTACTCAAGCTCCTGTCCTTTGGCTCACAGAAAGCTCTTCTCGGAATTTAAACCTCGAATGACCTATAGAAAAAATTATANNAATCCAAGTAATCACTTGGTATGTCTCCCCATAATATTTCAAGCCTAACGAAGCCGACAACCAACCGGACCGAGCTGATATTCCCGAGGTTAGGGCGTTTGATATGAAAAAAACCTGGATTGTCCCCTGTTATTTTTTATTTTTTTTATTGATGTGCATTTTTGGCGGAACTGCAAATGCAGGTACGGTTACTGTCGCCACTGGAGGAAGCGAGATTCCATCCAACACAGCTCCTGGCTGCATCTCTGCAGGCACCTGGACGACGTTGACCGGCCCGGTCTATACTGAAGCAGGGCCGGCGGAAGTAGCGATTGGCACCATCATTCTCAATGTGCCGACCGGGTTCGCATTCGACACGGGTGGGATTGCGCCAACCGTGTTGATTACCCGAACAGCCGGAAGCGGGAATGACAACAAGAATATTAACGGCGTCGCGTCCGGCACCTCCGTTGCAATAACTGCCATAACAGCTACGACACTGCAGTTCACGGTAACGGCGACTTCCTTCGGCGGAGTACAAAACTCACTGACCTGGAAAAACATCCGGGTACGCCCCACGACGAGCACGCCGTTGGCGAGTGGCAATATGACCAAGACTGGTACAGCAACAATGACCGGGGTTACTGCTGGAACCACGAATTTCGGCACCTTAATCGAGATAACTTCAACGCCAGCCTGTAATCCGCTCGTCTGCTTCACCGATGATTTTAACCGCGCCGATGGCGCCCCAGCCGGAAACTGGGTGGTTGCCAACGAGAGCGGAACCTTTGGCAACCCCAAAATCGTCAACCAGCGCCTGCGTCTCACCGATGCCTCCACCAGCGTCTCCACCATGGCCGTCTTGCAACAACTTTTCCCGGCAGCCGGAAACAAAATAGTGGTCGAATTCGACCATTTTGCTTACAACGGCTCCGGGGCGGACGGGATGTGCGTTGTCCTGTCCGATGCCTCGGTCGCGCCCGTACCCGGCGCTTTTGGCGGCTCACAGGGCTACGCGCCCAAGCAGGCCAGCGAGGGCGGCGACACCACCCATCCCGGATTTGCCGGTGGCTGGCTGGGGTTTGCCCTTGACGAATACGGCAACTTCTCAAATCCCACCGAAGGCCGCACCGGAGGACCGGGGTTTCGGCCAGACTCGACATCCATCAGGGGCTCCGGCTCCCTCTACACCGGCTACGCCTACCTCGCTGGCACCGCCACCCTTGCTCCGGGCATCGACAACACCGATTCTGCCACTGCCGCTCCTGGATATCGCTACCGCATCACTATTGACCATTTGGACGGCATCCATGCCTGGATCTCAGTGGAACGCGACACCGGGACCGGCTACACCACCCTTATTGCTCCCTTTGACGCCAAGGCAGCAGCAGGACAGGCAACGGTTCCCACCAATTGGTATCTTTCCTTCACCGGCTCCACCGGCGCGGCAGTCAACATCCATGAAATCGACAACCTTTCGGTCTGTTCCACCCAGCCCCAGCCCCTCCCCACCCTGGACCATGTCCGCATCCTGCATGACGGCAGCGCCAACACCTGCACCCCGGAACCCATTATTCTGAAGGCCTGCGCCGACGCCGGCTGCTCAACTCTGTACCTCGGCCCAGTGACCGTAAATTTAACCGATATTTTGGGCGCAACCTGGTCATCCGATCCGATCACCTTTAGCGGCGGCCAAGCCACGGTCAGCCTCACAAAAAACACAGCAGGCACGGTGACTCTCGGCGGCATAGTAACTTCCCCCACCGCCACCACTACAACAACGGCATGCTACAACGGCGCAACCCAGACTTGTGCGCTTACCTACACCGCCATCGCTAGTTGTTTCGACGCAGTGGAGGTCACCCGTGCCGCTTCCACCCCCATCTAT
>DIKC01000151.1:2286-4477 GCA_002421565.1 Desulfobulbaceae bacterium UBA5628
CGGCACACCTTCAATTTTAACTACCCCTATGCGGCACAAAACGTCAGGGTGCGCATCCGCAACACCACCACCAATCAATCCGCCTGCTCCTCGGACAACTTCGCCATCCGCCCCCGGCAGTTGACCCTCGCCACCACCACGCCGCTCAACCCGCTAACAAACACCCGGAAGGCAGGCGCGGACTTCAACCTCACCGCCGCTTCCGGTGTCACCGCAGGCTACACCGGCACCCCGACCACCGACCCCGTCAAGATCGTGGACCACAACACCGTCCCCATCGGAGCAAACACCCTGACCGGCGTTTTTTCCCCGGCAACCGGAGCCAACGCCGTCGGCACCTTTCAGTATCTGGACGTAGGAACCATCACCCTGAACGCCAACGCCGTGTTCGATGCGACCTTTACCGCCGTCGATCAGGTGACAGGACTGGTCGGCGGGGTCGACCATGGAGCCGGCGGCGACTGCATTGCCAACAGCGCCTCCAATATCGCCTCGGTGGGTTTTTACGGCTGCACTATCGGCGGTACGGCGCTGGGGCCTCTGGGCCGCTTTTTTCCGGACCACTACGAGGTCACGGCAACCCTGACCGGTGCCTGCACCCCTGGGACGGGAAATGAATTTACCTACATGGGCCAACCGGCCCTTGGCGTGACCATCAGCATCCAGGCCATGGCCAGCGCCGGAGCAACCCCGTTGTCCCGCTACACCAGCGGCTATGCCCCCCTGGCTGAATTCAGCGTCACCGGGGACAATAACGGCACGCCCTTTAACCCGCTCAACAACCGGTTGACCCCGGACCTGCCTGCCTTCCAGTGGAGCAGCGGCGCCTACGCCGGCCCAGGCATCTACAGCTTCGACCGGGCTATCAATCCCGATGGCCCCTTTGACAACTTCAGACTCAACATCACGATCAATGACGCCGATGGCGCACAAATCACCAGGCTGAACGGCATCGCCAGGACCGGGGCCAGCGCCGTACTTTCCCCTGCCACCAAGATACGTTATGGCCGGTTGCGGCTCCCCAACGCCTATGGCCCGGAAACCGGAACGCTCATCGTTCCCGCACGCCTTGAATTCTGGAACGGCGCGAACTTCGTGCTCAACTCCCAAGACAACTGCACAAACCCAGGCGGTGTTGCGAATTACAGGCTTGACAATACCCTGGAGGTTAATCAAACTGACGGTACGATCCTGATTAACGGCGCCGCCGCGACGATCCTCACCATTAACCCCACCATTGCCAATGCCGGCCTGATCAACCTCAGTTTCAGCCCGCCAGGCCCCGGGGCAACCGGTTTTACAGACGTAACCGCGCTGATCGCCGTCCCGCTGCCCTGGCTGCTTTATGAATGGGAAGGAGCTGACAACGACTTCAACGACAACCCCTTCGCCCGGGTCAACTTCGGCATCTATCGCGGCAACGACCGAATCATCAACTGGCGGGAAGTCATCCGCTGAGCCATGACCATGACCCCTTGCCCATACAGCACAAACCGGCAACAGGGCTTCACCCTGATCGAGCTGATCATGATCATCGTTCTTCTCGCCATTCTCTCTGCAACCGTTTATGTGCGTTGGCCCGTAGGCATGGAGGAGGACGCCGCGGCAAAGGAATTCCGCCGGGCGCTGCGCTATGCCCAGCACAAGGCCATGACCCGGCAATTCACCAATAACGCGGCAGCCTGGGGTCTTACCGTCAATGGTGATTTCAGCTATACCCTTGAGCGGATCGACGGAAGCGAACAGGCCGAGCCAGAATATGTCAACCGATGCCTCAACTCCGAAAATCCCCCTCCCTGCGCCATCCCCCTTGCCGGCGGGCCAGTCTATTTTAACGGCCTTGGGGAGCCGCTGGATGGTGCGGGAAATCCAATTGCCGGAGCAACGATTTTCATTATCGGTGCGGCGCCAAACAACCGGAACATCACGGTAAGTGCGGAAACAGGGTATGTGAACTAGAGATGCCAGCCACGATTGCCATAAAAAAACCGCTACGCCAAAACGACGGCTTCACCCTGGTCGAGATCGTCATCACCATTGTCATCCTCGGCGCGGTGGCCGGAATCCTGGTGCCCTTCTTCAACGCCATCACCCACAGCCCGGACCCGGTGATCCGGGAACGGGCCATCTCCCTGGGGCAGGCCATGATGGACGAGATCATGGCCAAACGGTGGGATGAAAACACCCCCAT
>DIKC01000195.1 GCA_002421565.1 Desulfobulbaceae bacterium UBA5628
TGGTCAGCCACGACCGCCACTTTCTCCGCTCCCTGGTCGATCAGGTGATTGAGATCGACCACGGCGAGATGCACACCTTTGGCGGCGATTACAGCTACTACCTGCGCAAAGCCGCCGAGTTGCGCGCCGCCGCCTGAGACTGTTGCGAGATAATTTTCGGGGCAACCTGAAAATTATCTCGCTGGTTACTCCCTATCTCTTCAGTTCAGGGCTGCCAGGGCCGCTTCCGGCGCGTTATTCAACACTCTTAGTAACGCCTTGGCGGCGCCGGTCGGCCGTCGTTTCCCTTGCTCCCAGTTGCGGATGGTGTTAAGTGGCACATCGATCCGCCTTGAAAATTCCGCTTGGCTCAAACCCAGGCGTTTCCGCGCCCGTCGGGCGAATTTGGCCGCATCCCGTATGGCCTCGGCTTCGTCGGCCGCCTTTTGCGTTTCGATTTCCGCCTCGCTGGTGGCATCCAGCCGGGCCGGGTCAATACGTCCGATGTCCAAAGAAGCCGGGTTTTCCCGGTCTATCTTAACGCGTACTATTTTCATAATGTTCAATCTCCCGTCGGTTAGCTTTCCGGGCCGAAATAATGCGGATGGCGCCGTGACGCTGGGTGTAAACTACTACAAACAGGCGCTGTTCGATCATCCCCATCAACTGGTAGCGATCTTCGCCGTAACTGTGACGGGTATCCGGCTGTACGATTCTGTTTGGATCGAAAAATGCTCTCGCCGCATAGGCGAAATCGAACCCACGTTCCTGGAAACATACGTCACTTTTGGTCGCATCCCATTCAAAGTCCATAATGGCTATGGTAGCCCATTGGACGACGCGACGCAACCCTGGGATAATTCTTGATGCCTATTCCAGGCCGTATTTTTTGATTTTGGCGAGCAGGGTTTTGTGGGTGATCCCGAGGATGGCGGCGGCGTGGGTGCGGTTGGAGTCGGTGTGCGCCAGGGCTTGGGCGATGGTGGTTTTTTCCGCCTCTTCGAGACTGATCGGGGCGGTTGGCCCCGGCAGCGCCATTGCCGCCGGCATCGCCCCCTTGTTTTCGCCGTCCAGCACCTGACTGATCATTTTGCCGGGCAGTTGTCCGCCCTCGCAGAGCAGGGCGGCCCGCCGCAGGACATTGCGCAGTTCCCGGATATTGCCCGGCCAGGGATGGCCGGCCAGCAGTTCCAGGGCCGCTTCGTCCAGGCCGGTGAAGTTGCGGTTCAGTTCCACCGCCGCTTCGGTGAGCAGGCGGGCGGCCAGCAAGGGAATGTCGTCGGGCCGCTGCCGCAGGGGCGGCAGGCTGATCCGGTATTCGTTGAGCCGGTAATAAAGATCCTGGCGGAAGGAGCCGGAGGCCACCGCTTCCTTGAGATCGGCATTGGTCGCCCCGATGATCCGCGGGTCGGCGCTCACCGGCTTGCTGCCGCCCACCGGGTAAAAACTTTTTTCCTCCACCACCTGGAGAATCTTGCCCTGGGCGTGGGGGGTGAGATTCTGCAGCTCATCCAGGAGCAAAGTGCCGCCCCGGGCCAGTTCAAAGTAGCCTTTCTTTTTGCGGTCAGCGCCGGTGAAGGCCCCTTTTTCATGGCCGAAAAGCTCGCTTTCCAGCAGGCTTTCCGGAATCGCCCCCATGTCGATGGCGATGAACGGGCCGTCGGCCCGGCGGCTTAAGCCGTGGATCAGGGAGGCGATGAGGGTCTTGCCGGTGCCGGTTTCCCCTTCGATGATCAGGGAAAAATCGGAGGCCGCCACCCGCCGGATATCCTCGATCACCTGCCGGATAACGGGGCCGCGGCCCAACTGGCTTTCCAGCGAGGAGGCCAAGCTGCGGTCAAGCTTGGTAATTTCCTGGTGGAGAGTTTTCTTTTCCAGGGCGCGGTCGATGGTCATCAGGAGATGATCGGGGTTCGGCGGTTTGAGCAGGTAATCGTAGGCCCCCAGCTTGATCGCCTCCACCACCAGGACCACATCGGCATGACCGGTGATCATGATCACCACCAGTTCCGGATAAAGCCGGCGGATTTCCCGCAGCACCGCCAGCCCGTCCATATCCGGCATGGCGAAATCGAGGAGGGCGACATCGAAATATTCACGGCCGAGCAGGGCCAGGGCCTCGCGCCCGCCGCTCGCTTCCCCGGCGGTCAGCCCTTCCCCGCGCAGAAGGATGGTGAAGGCCTTGCGGATCGTCGGCTCATCGTCGATGATCAGGATGCTGCCGTTCATCCCCGGCCCCCATCAAGCTGACGGGGCAGGCAGATGGCCACGGTCGTGCCCTGGCCCGGTTTGCTTTCCACATCAATGAAGCCCCGGTTTTGTTTGATCATGCCGTAAACCGCGGCCAGCCCCAGGCCGGAACCTTGCCCGACATCCCGGGTGGTGAAGAACGGCTCGAAAATTTTAGCGAGGGTCTCCTGATCTATGCCCCGGCCGTTATCGCGCACCGTCAGCCGGACGTACTCTCCGGGCTCCGCCCCTTCCTGCGCCCGGCATAACGATCTGGCCGAGCAATCAAGATTGGCGGTTTCGATGACGATCACCCCGGCGTGGTCGATGGCGTTGCGGGCATTGACGCACAGAGCCACCAGGATTTGCTGGATTTGGGACATATCCGCCCGCACCTGCCAGAGATCCTTGCCGGGTAGCCAGCGCAATTCGTTTTGCTCGCCCACCAGGCTCTGCAGCAAAGGGCGCAGGCCGTTGATCGCGGCGTTGAGGTCGAGAATCCGGGGGGTGATCATCTGGCGGCGGGCAAAGGCCAGCAGTTGCCGGGTGGTCTCCGCCGAGCGCTCGGCCGCCTGCTGAATTTCCGTGAATATCTCATGGTAGGGCGAATCCTGGGCGAGCTTTTTTAAGGCATACTCGGAATTGGCGAGGATGATGGTCATCATGTTGTTGAACTCATGGGCCACCCCGCCGGCCAGTTGCCCGACCGCCTCCATTTTGCGAACCTGGAGCAGTTGGTTCCGCAGTTTTTCCTGCTCGCTGATATCCTGAACGATCGAATGGAGTACCGGCCGGCCGTGGCGCATGGTCTTGCTGCTGAACACCGCCACTTCCCGCACCGAGCCGTCGGCCCGCCGGTGTTTGAACTCGAAATGCACCCGTTTGCCGGTCTTGGCCTTGACCATTTCCGCCTGGAGTTCGGCCGGTGAGAGGGTGTTGATCTGCTCAATCCGCATCCGTTTGAGTTCTTCCCGCGACCAGCCGTAAAAGTCGGCGGCCGCCTGGTTGGCGTCAAGGATCGCCCCGGAATCGGGATCGATGATCAGTTTGATCGCGGCGTGATCTTCAAACAGCCGCCGGTAGTTTTCCTCGCTGACCCGCAGGGCCTCCTGATCCGAGATGATCTTGCCGACCAGGAGGGTGGCCAGGGGATAGAGCAGGAGCACCGGCGGCCCGATCCGTTGGAGGGTGGGCAGAATCAGCTCCGGCGGCAGGGTGATGAAGCCGGCCAGCATCGCCAGATGCACCACCAGGCCGAAGAGATAAAGCTGGCGGACGGAAAGGGGTTGGTGGTCGGGATTGAGCTGGCGGCGGGTGAGCAGGCCGATGGCCAGGGAGGCGAGAATGACCACCACTCCCGTGAGGCTTCCGGCCCCGCCTTGCATCAGGCGGGTGACAATGGTTATGGCACCGGCGACCAAGGCGGCCCAAGGGCCGTAAAAAAGGGCGCCGATACTGAGCATCACCGAGCGGCCGTCAAAGATCAGGCCCGGCCCCAGCGCCACCGGATGCAGCATCCCGATCATTGCCGCGCCCCCGAAAAGCAGCCCTTGCAGGAGGGGGCCGGAATGGGTATGGCGGGGCCGGTGCTGTTCGATAAAGCCTGAGATCACGCTCAAGGCCACCAGCAGGGAGAGTTTGAAAATCAGTTCGATATAGATCATGGCCTCAGGACTGTTCGGTGAGGATTTGTTTGATCATGGCCGCCAGTTCCTGGGGCAGCACCGGTTTGCTCATGAAATGGTAGCGCCCGTCGGCAATCTCCTGGCCGGTGACGATATCCATCGGATAGCCACTGAGGAAAAGGGCCTTGAGGTCGGGCTTTTCGCGGCGCATCTCCTCGCAGATCTCGCGGCCGTTTTTACCGGGCATGATCATATCCATCACCGCCAGGGAGATTTTGTCCCGGTATTGGCGGAAGAGCGCCAGTCCGGCTTCGCCGTTGTCCGCTCCCAGCACCTGATAGCCATTGGCCTCCAGTACCTTGGTCAAGACCCGCCGCACCTGATCCTCGTCTTCCACCAGGAGGATGGTCCGTCGCTGGTTGCTGGCGGCCGTATCCTCCGGCTCCGGGGCGGCCGGCTTCTGGTCGGCGGATATTTGCAGGGGCAGGAAGATGCTGAAGACGCTGCCCCGGCCCGGCTCGCTGTCCACGGTGATCATCCCGCCATGCTGCTCGATGATGCCATGCGCCATCGCCAGCCCCAGGCCGGTGCCCCGGCCCACCTCCTTGGTGGTGAAAAAAGGCTCGAAGAGATGGGACTGGATCTCCTTGTCCATCCCCACGCCGTCGTCGCTCACCCCCAGAAAGACATACTGCCCGGGTTTGAATCCGAGATGCTTCAGACAGTAGGCCTTATCGAGATGGCAATTTTCGGTTTCAATCGTCAACTTTCCTCCGTCGGGCATGGCGTCACGGGCATTGACGGCCAGATTGACGAGGATCTGTTCAACCTGCGCCGGATCAAAATTTATCGGCCAGAGATTTTCTCCCGGACAGAAGCGCAGATCGATATCCTCGCCGATGAGC
>DIKC01000152.1 GCA_002421565.1 Desulfobulbaceae bacterium UBA5628
GATGTCGGAGGAGGTGCCGATGGAGGCGTTGATTTTGGTCCGCAGGCCGGCGCCGATCCCCACCACCTTCTGCTCGGGACGGCCGGGATGGTTAGCGATCACGATCTCGCCGGCCGCCACCCGCGCCTGGATTAATTCCGGGGCCAGGCCCTCGGCTTGGGCTACCTGCCGCATCTGTTCGCTGATCACGCCCTCGCGGGCCACTTCCAGTTGGGTCTGCATCTATTCGTCTCCTGCTGGCTGGGGTTGAGAGTCCCGGCCCGGGGCAGGCATAAAAAAACCCCGAACCGATAAAACCACATCGATCCGGGGAGTCCCATCTTCACCGCAAGATCAAAACATCACGCCCCACAGGTCCACGAGGAGCGCCTGGCGATTCCGGACAGGTATTCTGACTCCCGGTTCTTTCTCCTTCCGCGCCTTCCCGCCCGACAGGCAGTGGCATGATGCGGAATTCGTCCCCGGTTACAGCGGCGGGCCCGTCCCCGATTTGCACGGGGTTCCCTTTTGCAGCCCGACCGCAAAGCCGGGCGCCCGAAATCGTTTTGTGTCCGTCTGATACCCCAAAAAATGGCGGCGGTCAAGAGGCGGAGTCGGCACGCAGCACCTCGGCGCTGACCCCCACCTTGCCGTAGTTGCTGGCGCCGCACTCGTTTTTACCCAGGTCCATGGTATTCGCCTCCTCCGGGCTGACCTTGAACCAACCGCCGTTGACCCGGCGGATTTCGGCATAGACCCCCGGCTGGGGACGCATGTTTTCCTGGATGAACTCGGCGAATTTCTTTTCAATCGTCGCTCAGGCCGCGCAGCCGCAGCATCAGGGTCAGGTACAGTTCGCGGGCCCACTGCTCCCACTTGCCTCCCAGGTCGGGACGTCCCGAGGTGTTGATGAAGATGGTGTCACCGCTGAGCAGATATTTATTGCCGATCAGGTAGCAGGTGCTGCCCATGGTATGACCGGGGGTGTGCGGGGCCCGGATTTCCGGCCCGGGCGCCGTAAAGGAAAAGCAATCATTGTCGGCCACCGCCTCGAAGGGGAAGTCGGCCCCTTCAAAATCGGACCGGGCGGCCATCATGGCGTAGCCGGTTTTTTCGGCCAGGGCCGGGCCGCCGGAAATATAATCGGCCTGCCGGTGGGTTTCGAAGCTACGGACAATGGTGGCGTCGCGTTGGGCGGCCAGTCCGATGTAGGCCTCGATGTTGCGGGAGGGATCGAACACCATCGCCTCCTTGCCGCAGGTCAGCAGATAGCTGCAGGAGGCCTTGCCGGGCCGGTTGAATTGATAAAGGGCATAATTGTCGCTCTCCGGGTTGATCCGCTTGGGCACCAGCAGATTGCCCCAGCCCACGATCCCCTGCCGGAGATAGCCGACATCCTTGAAGCCGTTGCCGACCAGGAGATCGGCCACATATTGGGCCGACCCTTCCTTGGCGCAGACGATGCGGATATTCTCGCCGGCCGGTATTTTAATCCAGGCTTTCCTGGATATTCTCCATGAAATGGGAATAAGGGATGTTGATATAGGGAAAGAAACGCGGCCCCTCCACGCTCCAGTTGGCGAAATCCTTTTCGTTGCGGACATCGAGCAGCACAAAGTCCGGCCCTTGGCAGATGCGTTCGAAAAGATCCTCGGCGGTATAGCGGTACGGCATATCGGCGGCCATTTTCATTTTCTCCTGTCAGCTAAAATGATTTGCCAGGCAAAGGCGCTAGATGAGAACTATTCTCTTTTGGATGATGGCTGTCCAGCGGCAATTTTAGCCGCTGGATAAGCTCTATAAAGATGGGTGGCCGTTTAATTCAGTTGCTCACAGTTTCCGGCGGCCAGGCAGGTTTGTATTTCTTCGAGATAGCGGAGATGTTTGTCAAGTCCTAGGCTTTTTCCTGTTATCTCCATAGTTTGCCTGACCAGGGCTATTTCATCCGCCAGGGTTTGGTCGCTGAATTCTACCTCCACATCAAAGTCAGGATCAATATTGACAAAACGGTACCCGACACTATCGGAGGAAGAGGTGAAATTCGCGGCAGGAGAGAGCCAACGGATGGCGGCGGCCCCGTTCGGATGACGAAACGTAACGCTGGCATCCGCAATGGGACCATGCCATTCCGCCCCGGTCACCATGATATAGCCGGTGGAGTAGCTGGTCATGCCGTCAACAACCCGCGCCACCTCGTTGGACGACGACCCGGCCGCCTCCTCTTCTATCTGGCCCAGAAACTGACGATAAGGGGTAATCAGGTAGTCATGATTCTTCCGGGGCTTGACCAGGTAGCTGACCCTGAGAGCCACCTTCTCTCCGGGGGCAAAGCGCATGTCCCATAATGTCCAGTGGTAAACCGCGGCCTCTTTGTCCGGTTCCTGAATCTCATGTTCCACCGCGCTCTTGGTCTTTACTTTCCTGCCGTTACGCCACACCCGGAGATCACGCACTTCATCCTTGTAGCCGGTAGGGAAGCCGGTTTCCATGGCCGCCGGCGACCGGGATCGGTTTTGCAGGACAAAATCAGCTTCCACCAGACACCACTCCCGGTCGAGATGAATGACCACTTCCTGCGACACCATTTGCACTCGGCTCTCCTTACGGGCCGGGGTCATTCCCTTGGAAAGCGGGTCGGGCGCGACATCCGCCAGGGAATGAATGGGGGCAAGCAGCGTGGCGAGTATCAGCAAAGAACGGATCGGGTACGTATTCATTATCTTGTTCTCCTCAGTTCTAACGGTCTTCCGGCGCTCCGGTTTGTAACAAACGGACGATCTCCGGATAGTTGTTACGCATCGCCAATGACAAGGCGGTTTCACCTTGGTCATGACCGAAAAATATTTGTGCCGCCGGGTCGGCGCCAGCCGCCAACAATGCCTCCGCTACCGCGAGGTTGCCCCGGCTTGCCGCGCCCATCAGGGGGGTAATCCCATCGTTGTTGCCCTTATTGACATCAGCGCCGTGGGTCAGCAGCAACCGCACCGTTTCCGCTGAGCCGCCGCCCTTGTACAAAACCCCGGTCGCGGCCAGCAGCAAAGCACTGTTGCCCATGTCGTCCTCTGCCTCAATACTGGCGCCGGCAGCAAGCAGGCGCGCAACCGTTTGGGTGTGGCCCCGCAGCGCGGCCGCCATCAGTGCGGTCTCCGCCAGATCATTGGCGGCATTGACCTCCGCCCCCATTGTCAGAAGCCATTCGACCACTTCATTATGGCCGCCACCGGCCGCCGTCAGCAGTGCGGTGTCGTCATATTTTGAGCGGGCATGAATATCCGCGCCCGCCTCAACCAGTAACGCGACTAAATCCAGATGGCCGCCGGCCGCCGCCATCATCAGGGCGGAACGATTCTTACTATCTCCGGCATTGACCGCCGCCCCATTGGCCAGCAAATGCTCCGCAACTTCCAGGTGTCCTTTGCTGGCCGCCCACATCAGGGCACTATAGCCCATCAAGGCCAGTTGTCCGTTACGTTCCCGGCTGTTTACGTCGGCGCCTCGCTTAAGCAAGCGGGTAACCTGGGTGGCATCTCCTTGCTTTGCCGCTTCAATCAATTGCTGCCCGGGATCGTTGTCCGGCCGACAGGCGACCGGCGACAGCAACAGAAGCAACATGACCACGATCACCAGCCTCATGGCAACTCCCTCCCCATGCCATCGGCTGATTGCCGGCAATCAGCGAGATAACGCGTCAGCCAGGTCTTGATTACTGCGTCATCGCCGGCGTTGAGCCGCGCAAGTTCGGCGGAGTTGAAACGCAGGAAATCAGAGCAAGTCAATTCCCCGATGCCGTAAACGAGACGGATTTCATCTTGGTTCATCTTCGTCCCCCGATCCACTGGCGTAAACTCACCGGCCGGCTCGGTCCGGGCATAAAACACGCGCTGCTCCTTGCCGAACAGCGGCAAGTCAACGAATGACCGGCCATCAAGCAAAAAATAATTGCCACTGTATTCAACCCTGAAAACGACCTCGACCAGGCTTCCGTCGGTAGTTGCCCCGATGACTTCCGTGGCAAAACTCCGGCACAGGGAAAGGGCGTCGGCACACTCGTGTCCGCGCACCGGTATGCTCAAAACTTCCCGCACCCCCGTCGGGTTTATTGCATACCAGCGCTCATACTCCAGGGAAATTCCGCTCCCGGACATGACCTGAGCGGTCATCACAAAATAAGCCTGCTCTCCCAAGCGGGCAATCCGGTATTCCGGCATCTGATAGCGGGCGTAATCGTGGTCCGCATATCCCAAGAGCCGCCATTGGGGTTTACGACCAGGTTCGACCGGGCCGGCCGGACTGAACAAGAGAAACCGACAGAAACCCCAGGGCTGATAGATCTTCAGGATTACCCCGGCGGCTGATTGGTCATGCGGGTCCAGTTGCTTGAGTTCGGCGACACAATTCCGGCATTCCGTAAATGACCGGGGCACGGCAAGGCTCTCTTCATCTCCCCAGCGGAGCGTGGCAAGTTCCGCGGGAATCGCAAGCAATTGCCAGAGTCCGGCAAGATCGGAAGTGTGTTCGCGGTTGACAAACTCCTGAATCTCGTAAGGATCAACCAGCAACGGAGTATCCTGGGCCGAGAGGGCTCCGACCGGGCCGCATACCGCCACGACCAAGAGTAAGGAGAAAATTCTGATCAGCAAATTGTGCAATTCCATCCCCTACTTCAAAACCAAAACCGGCCGCCAGGCGGAATCGTTGACCGATAACGGCGGCGAATCCACAGCCAGGCGTTCAAACAAACCGGCGGAAAGCGGCGCGTAAAAGGCCATTCGCGTTGTCGGCCCGGAGGATAGAGGCAGCGCGTATATGCCGCTCTTGTCACCCTGAACAATCATGAAACGATACCCGCCGTGCAGCCCCGGAGCGGCTTGCGGATCAGCAAGCCAGGCGGCGGGCAGGGAGTCCAGTAACTCATTAAGCCAGGGAGACGCATAAGAGTCGCGCAGGTAGAGGAGCTGCCGGCATAACTCCTGCGGGGTACGCGGAGCGGTGGCCGGATCGTGGCGGACAATTTCCGCCAGGGCGGCCCGCAACTGTTTGGTAACCCGCATGGCCTCAATTTCGTGATCGCTGTATTCCGGCTTGGCGACCGGTAGCACCTCTTTGCAAGCGAACAATATGGTCATTGCCAGCAGGAGCAAAACGACGGCCGCAAGGCCTGTTTTTATCCGCGTATTTCCAGGGAGGGACGACACCGGTTGCGCGCCTAACGGTCATTCCCGGACAATATCTGCCGCCGGGATACTTGGGTGGTTGTGCCGCGGTCAAGATCGAGCCGAAAAAACAAGCTTGTCCGAGACTGAACAGAATTCCAATTCTCTAGTGAACGCCGGCCAGCTTGTCAATCAAAAAATACGGTAAAAAAAATCACATATCATTTTGATGCATCGCGGCCTCTTGCTCGCTCGTAATCCGCATCAAGCTTTAATTCACCGCCGCTTTGCACCACGCGCCAGAACCAACGATAGTCTTTGTGCCGGGGCAATTCTATCCGGAAATAATGCGGTCTGCTGGGGTCTGGCGTAAACCCGCCATACTTTTTCTGGTCACCATAAGAAAGGTAAAGATAACCGCCTTGGCTAACCCCAAATGCCAACCAATTCCCCGAGGCAATGGAGGTCCAAGTCAGGTTATTGACATCTCTATCCCCTAAACCATATTTAAAAAACGATTTCGCTACCCAGACTGTTTGTCCGGTTGAGTTGCGTAGTTCCAGCATCCGATCATCCACGAAGCTTGCCGACATACTCGTACCCCATCCGGCAAAGACAATAAATATTAGGGCCAGAATCAGGCTGTACCGTTTCCTGAGCATTTGTTTCATGGTCGTAACGCCTCCTTCTCTTTCCCGGGGTGATTTTAAATGGCCCTTTCACTAGTGGCGCGCGTCCAAATGAGCCATATGTCTCGAATTGGGCGCAGCAACCCCGGCGGATACTAACAGCACCAGCATAACCACCGGCAAAACCATTAACTTCGGCATCTTATCCTCCTGTAACGGCCATTTTGCAAGCCTGCCTCCTGTGTCGGCAAGCAACTTATATTTCAAGGCAGAACCTGCCGCCGGGACACCTGGGTAATCGTGCCGTTTTCGAGATCGACCCGAAAAAAACGATCATGGCCGAGTCTGCCGCCGGCCATGCCGCGTGGCGGCGGGGGATTCGGGGTTCCGTCCAGGGCCGGACTTTCCTGGCTGGTGGGGACCATGACCGTCACCCGTCGAAGCGGATCATCGCTTCGCTCGTGCAGATATTGTTGATAATCGTCGTTGGCATTTCTACTGGCCCGGCCTTCCGGGGTTTTAGACCAACTTGCGAAGGTCATGATCTCTTTCCCGGCGGTCTGGATAAAGGTGTAAGGCCCCGGACTCCATTGCGGCCCCTGACGCAGCCAGAAAGCGCCTTTTGCACAAAGCTCCAGGCGTTCTCCGGCGGAAGAGGTCTGGAGCACCAGCACCGAATTGTCGACCACCCGTTTGCCGTCCGCAAAGAGATACAGGGCGTCATTGGCAAAGATGGCGGCCCAGGTGGGTGCGGCCGTCAGGCTGAAAAGAACGATCAGCAGGCGAACGATTCTCATAACTCTCCTTTTCTTCCTAATCCAGCACCCGGCCCTTGGGCTTGGGAGTGTGCCGACCTTCTTTCGGTGAAGCGGCGGTTGCCCCCTTGAGCAAGGCGGTGATTTCTTGCTGGATCGCCAGACGTTGCGTATCGTCGGCCAATTCGGACTCCATCCGCAGGGAGACCTCATAAGCACTGCCGTATTTGGGCGAAACGACATGCGGATCAGCGCCCCCCTCGGCAATCAGCCATTGCACCATCTCCATGTGGGTGCGGTCTCCGGCCTTGCGCCACTCTCCGGCCGCCGCCGCATAGTGCAGGGGCGTCACTCCGAAGCGGCTGGCGGCATTGATGTTTGCCCCCGCGGCGAAAAGCTGTTTCGCCGTTGCCAGATGGCCGCGTTCGCAGGCGTTCATCAGCGGGGTGACCGCCTCGTTGTCAGCGGCGTCCATGGTCGCCCCCGCCGCAAGCAGCAGGCGGATATGGCCGGTGTTGTTTGCCAGCGCGGCAAGGTGAAGGGCGGCTCTTCCGCCATTATCAACGCCATTGACCTCGGCGCCTCGCTCGATCAGCAGCCGCAACAGTTCATCCGGCGCTTCCCGGCTCGCGGCCCGATGGAGGGGGGTGGCCCCGAACTCATCACGACTGTTCACCCCGGCGCCGCTCTCGATCAAGCGCCGGGCCTCATTGAAATCCCGCACCAGCAAGGCATCGTGCAGGGCGCGATCGAGCGCGGTATTTTCGATATTCTCGATTGACCGCAACTCCTTGGCAAGTCTTTGGCTTTTCTCCAGTTCCAATCGCAATTGCTCCAGAGGGGACTGCGCCCCGACCGTTGTAGCTGCCAGCACCAACCAAGTAACGCCAAACAAGCATGTTGCGCTATTCTTCATGAGTCTCCCTTTTCGCTTAATCCAGGATACGACCCTTGGGCAGGGGGGCCGTCTGCTCGGGCGCCACCGGAACGGGCCGGAATGGCAGTGACTCCGGGGCGGACGGGGCCGGGGCCGCCGGGGTTTCGGAAAAGGCCCGCACGCAACGAACACGATATTTGGGCCACTTGTTGCCGAAGAGTTGGTCGCCGGTAGTGAAATTATGATGCCAGGCGTAACCTTTAGTGGTTTCCGATGAGCTCCAATACTCGCCGAGGCCCAATCCGCCGATGCCTTGTTTGTACAAATGAAGATATATGGCATTCAACTCATCGCGCGACGGCAGAAACCAGTCATCTTTGCCACCTCCGCGATAGTCGGCGCACATGCGCGCGGCTGTATCGGGCTCATCACATTCCTCCAGAATTGCCCGGGTATTCCTCATGCCGGTTCCAAGGGCCGTATATCTGGCTCCGGGAATTGATTTTCCGTTACACCCCCATGGCATCAACCCCTGATGACGCCAACTCAAAGGGGTTTGATCCTCCGCCGCCGCTTCCAGATACCTCCAGCCGCCGGCATCACTACCTTTGTCGTGGATGATCCAACCGCCGGTCGGCCCCCTATCGCCAATCACGTAGGGACCATGGCTCCTGACAACGATGGGTACAACGGTTGGCGAGCCACAAGCACTCAAAAAAAACAGGCACCCCAACATAAGCACTGAAATGACACTTTTTTGCATACAATCCTCCTTAGAATATGTCCAGCTGCTATCATGACCCATTGGGGCGCTCCTTTTCGCTCTCTAATCCAGAACCCGGCCCTTGGGCTGGGGTGTTCCTTTGGCGGGCGTCGCCGGAGCGGATGAAGGCGGTGCTTTTTCAAGCCTGGGCGGCGTGCCGCTTGCTTCTACCAGTTTGCCGCTTAAATCGGGATAGGGCTGGGGCGGGATGGACAAGGCTTCCGGCTTTTTAAGTTTGGAAACATCCCGCTTAAGAAGGTACGCCAGCTTATTCAGGTCGCTGTAGAGCAGGGACCAGTAAGATTTGATCTTCCAGTTGTTGATCGAGTTTACCACTGCCGGATAGTCGTCATGGAGCAACCCCCCCTGGTTAAGAATATGCTCGTAGGCGCCGGCCGGGGACTGTTTGGCGGCAATGTGCAGCGCCTCCAGGGCCACGGCATTCTTCAGGAGTTGATCCCAGGGAACTGCGTCGGGATAGTGGCTCTGCAATGAGCGTATGCGTTGAGCGGCCGCCAGCGCCAAATCGGGATGGCCGGCATTAACGGCGAACAGGCCGTAGTCCCGAAGCCGCTCCACGGCCTTGACGACCCTCTTTCCCCGATCTCCCGTCGAGTTCTTCAAAAGCTCGTCGTATTGGGCCAGCAGGAGTTCGCCGATGTAGCGCAGCGGGACATTTTTGTCCACCAGTTCGGCATAGAAACCGGTGTCGTTCAGTCGGTCAGCCGCCGGGTAGATCGCCATGGCTTCCCGCGCCTTGACAGCTCCCGCCTGGTGGAAACCGGCCTGCAGCAGTTCACGTCCAGCTTCAAGCACTGTCATGGCCCGCACCACCGTTTCCGAGGCCGGGCTCATGGCAATGATCCGATCTTCGTTGAAGATAAGCCAGCTTTGGGCGGCGGCAACATACAGGACATTACGTTTAAGCAAGTCAAGAGTTGGCCCATCCTGCAGAAACAGCGCCTTATCGCCATCCAGGACGTATTCTTCGAAACTATTCGTAAAAAATCTGCCGGCCGGGCCGTAGGAGATTCCAATGGTCAATGGCATGTTCGTTTTTTCCCACTGGCGAGAGCGAAGATCGTAAACCCTGGTTTTATATTCCTTTTCATCGATATCTCTATCGAGATAGGTCAAAACCAGCCGGTATCCGTCAGGATCGATACCCGCCAGACTATAGTCCTCGATTTGCGTGGACTGCATCTTGTCATTGTAAATCCGCAGAAATCGATCGTGTTTATCATCTCTACTGATGAAATACGACACGACCAGATTGCCATCAGCGGCAAAGGACATAGTACTGACGATGGCTTCCTGGGGAAGAGTTGTTTTGCCGCGCTGCGTTCCCTGCTTGACCGAATAGGTAGTCAGGTTATTGGCTTCCTGGTAGGAGTTCTCTTGAACAGCCAGCGTTTCATTGCCCCGGCTGATGGCGATGTGACGTGCGGCTAAGTCATGCTTGATCTTGCGCAGGGTGCGGTTTGTGTCCAAGTCAACCAAGACAACGGCATCGTCCTTTGAGTCCTCATAGGCCAAGAGCGTGCCGTCCGGCGATATAGCGACGGTAAAGGGCCGCTCGGACTTGCGTAGAAAGCGGAAGGGATGCTTGACGAAAGTTCCCCTTGCGGAATTATATTCCCAAAGGCTCATCCCCACGAAATTTTCCGGCTCGCCTTTTTTCGTTAAGGGCAACACCACGCGCTTGCCATCACCGCTTGCAACAACGTCGAAATAGCCATTATTTTTCAATTCCAGGGAATGTGCCTGGAGGTGTTCCTCGTAGGAAACCGGCCCGTCATCGTCGAGGGCATCGTAGTTGAAATGCTCTGCCGCCTGCTTCCGGGCATGCTCATTGCCCTGCAGGGCCGAGGCCCGCAGCCACTTCAGTGCTTCGCCTTCATCCTTCGCCACCCCCCGGCCGTTCAGATACATCCAGCCCAGCAGGTACTGCCCCCGCGCGAGGTTCTGATCAGCCGCCAGCCTAATCCACTTCAACGCTTCCGCGTCATCCTTGCCGATCAAGATGGCGCCCAAGCTGGCCTGCGCCTCGGCATCTCCCTGGTCAGCGGCCCTGCGAAGCCACTTCGTCGCCTCTTTTTCATCTTTGGCGACTCCCTCGCCGCGATAATACATCAAGCCCAGCCGCCACTGGCTTGCGGCATGGCCCTGGTCGGCGGCCCGGCGGAACCATTTCGCCGCCTCTTTTTCATCCTTAGAGACCCCCTGGCCCTCCTGATAGATTTCGCCGAGCTTGTACTGCTCCTCGGCTCCTCCCTGCTTGGCGGCCCTGATATATTCGGCAATGTCAGGGGATTCGTCCGCCACCGCCCCGGCTTCCCGGGCCATCTGACCTTCCGCGGAAACCACTAACGGCAGCGAGAGTAATAAAACCGTTAAAAGAAAGCCAAGCCGCAACCAGAATTTTTCATGCTTCATTATCCGCGCTCCTTTTCTTTGTAATCCCTAATCCAGGACCCGGCCTTTTGACTGGGATGTTCCTTTGGCGGGCGTTGCCGGAGCGGACGCGGGCGGCGCTTTTTCGAGCGTGGGCGTCACCGGGCCGCTCGGTTCTACCATTTTGCCGCTCAGATCGGAGTAGGGCTGGGCCGCGAATTGCCGCGCCCGGGGGGTGGGCAGCTTGGCTTCATCCATTTCCAGGAGATAGGCCAGTTTCTTCCGGTCGGCATAAAGCGGCGCCCAGTAATCTGGGAACCATGTGAGGTGGTTTGCCCAAGATTTACTATCTGCATGGGTCAGCCCGCCCTGCTCGAAAAGATATTCGTAAGCCTGGTCGACGCTGCCCTGGTGAGCCTTAAGAAGGGCTTCCAGGGCAACGGCTGCTTTAATCGATAACTTCCAGTTAAGAGAAAGGGGGTATTGCTGGCTCAGGCCCCTTATCTCTTGAGCCGCCGCCTGGGCGAGTTCCGGATGCCCCGCGTGGATTGCGAACACGCCGTAGTACATAAGACGCTTGACGGCGTAATAGAGGTTGTAATTATCAACAAAACCGGCAACGGTATTCATCGTAAGCATTACTTCCTTGCCGTCACGCAGAACCGCCATGGCGATGGCACTGCCGACAGGAATGTCCCGCGTTGAGAGATCATCAGAATTGACCACTTTATTCCCGTTTACGGCCTTGATGACATCGCCCACCCGCAGGCCCGCCTGGGCCGCCGGCCCTGCGTCATTAACCGAGTTTACGGTCAAGCCCTCCTCTTTCTTTTCGTAGCCGTAACCTACCACTGACCGTTTATCCGCTTGCAGCAATTTCTGCTGATGCATGAGAAGCAGCTCTCCAACGTACCGCAGGGGCAGACCTCTCTCATAAAGGTCGATAAAGAATTCTTCCGGCTTTAGTCCGGCAGCCAGCGGGAAAAGGGAGATGGCCTCCCGGAATTTACCGATGCCCGGGGCATAAAAACCAGCGGAGAGCATCTTTTCCCCCTCGGCCAGATTAAGCGCCGCCTGCACCATCTCGGGGGTGGCCGTCTTGAGGGTGATCACCCCGCCGTTCCAGAAACCGTACCAGGTATCGGCCGGCGTGACATAGGTCACTTCTAAACCTTCTTTTCGGGAAAAATTCTTGCTCTGGACCGGGAGCGCCCGCCCGTCTTTGATGATGTATTCGTCATAAGAGTCGAACCCAACCGTCAGCACTTTGTTATGAGGAGCAAAAACAAAGGAGCCTCCCATGTCGTCAGGGAGATCGATCTCTTTCCAGGTGGAGGTATCGAGGATTTTATGAGTGAAGGTGGGGTGTCTTATCGTATAGGTAAAAAAAGAACCGTCAGAGCTGAAATAGCCATAATCCGCATCAAACTCTTTCAAGGGCCGACGGCTTCCGAGATCATAAATAAGATGCTTAGAAGACCTATCTTCTTCTTCGCGCTTGACCACCTCTGAAGATATAAATCTGCCTGTCGGGTCAAATTCCACACCTAGACATATTGCGTCCGACGCTAGTTTCAGAGTGGCATTTTTTTCTCCTGTTTTGATTGCAATTAAATCAACTTCACATCCACCACCACGACCGACCATGATGGTCTGATTGTCCGGACTGATATCATCCGCGGAGCGGGTAACCGGCAAGGAGTTGACAACTCGCCCTTGGTCCAAATCAAAAACAATTTCCTGCACCACCCGGTCCGATGATCTGGAACGAATATTATAAAACACGATACTTCCATCCCGAGAGAGTTGAAGGGGACCTCTGATCCGATCATCGCCAAGCGGCGGGAGTGCAACCGGTTTCCGGAGGAAGGTGGCGCGGTTATCGTCGTATTTCCATACCTCGTCCAGGAAGTCATCGCCATCACCCAAACTGGTGGTAACCATGGTGCGGCCATCCGCGCTGAACTGGAAAAGATGCCGGTTACCGGCGAAATACCCGCTCTCCGCCAGGGATTCATAGCTGACATCCGTCCGGGCCTCCTCCGCCCCGGCCGGATTGCCGAGCAAAAGAAGGCCCATCGCCGCAATGGAAAACCAAAACTTTATCCGCATCATTTTCACCTCCGCTATTTTTTCAACAACGCCTCTACCCCGCGCCCATAAGTGACCAGCGGCACCCCTTGCAATCCTTGACCCATATGACCCCCACTGCCATAACGGGTACGGGAAAATAATCCACCACCACCCCCCCGTCCGCTGTTGATATCATTGGCGATTCGTTGCGCTTCCTGCTGATCCAGGGTCCCGTAAGCTTTGGTCACCACAAAAAAATGGCCGGGAGCGGCAGAATTTGGCTGGGAGAAACCGGTCGCCGGCGGGGTGGCTCCGGTCGTGATCTGGGCACGGTAGGACGGCATCATGTCATTGCCCCGTTTGCTCAAGGTGGTCGATACCACCACCCAGTAAATGGTTTTCGGTTTGTTTTTCTCCTTAAAGGCCGAGACCTGCGCCAAGGAAATCAAGCCGTTCGAGGCGAGCCGGTCGATCATCTGTCCGGCACAGGCGTCGGCCGGCACCTGCATGAGAGTATTGTAAACCGTGCCGGCCACCTTTTTTTCCTGTTCGGTAGTGTAACTAACCAGACGATAGGTGTCCATCCGGGCGATTTCGGCATGATTAACCGAAGCATCGAGCAAAATTCGCCGCATCTGTTCATATGCCTGAGGCGAGGTGGTCTTGAAGCAGGGGTGGACGGTTTTGTTGAAAATATCATTGGCGAGTCTTTGCCAGCGCTCCTTTCCAATTTTTTCATAATCCACCGGCGGCGGTGACACCGTGCGCGACCGGGGGG